>NZ_JAMYPB010000001.1:0-285043 GCF_040320135.1 Mesorhizobium sp. M0772
CGTCTCACGCCCCGCCGCCCCCCGCCCCCCCCCCCCATCCGCCCGCCCCCCGCCCCCGCCCCCCCCCCCCCCCCCCCCCCCCCCCCCCGGATGGTGTCAGTCGTAAAGTCGAGAGATCAGCCGCGGAAGAGCGACAGGATCGACTGCGAGTTGCCGTTGGCGATCGACAGCGCCTGGATGCCGAGCTGCTGCTGGACCTGGAGGGCCTGCAGACGGGTCGATTCCTTGTTCATGTCTGCGTCGACCAGAGCGCCGACGCCCTTGTCGATCGAGTCCGACAGGTTCGACAGGAAGCTCTTCTGGGTGTCGATGCGCGACTTGGCAGCGCCGAGCGAGGCAGCGCCGGTGGACAGCTTGGCAAGCGCCGTTTCAACAGTGCCGAGCGCGGTGTCGATGGCGGCGGGGGTAACCGCCGTGGTGCTGGGGTCGAAGAAGGCCGCGGCGAGCAGGCCACCGACGATGCCGCCCGTGCCGGCGACATCGAGAACCTGCGTATCGGCAGCCTTGACGTCGATGGTGTCGATGGTGACGGTCGCGCCGGTACGGTTGTAAGCCGCAACGATCTTCAGGTCGGACGCAGCGGCAGCGTCGTTCTGCAGCAGGTTCGAGCCGGCGAAGTTGGCGTTGGCGACCGAGGACTTGATCTGCGCCTGGATGGCGTTGATTTCGGTCGCGATCTTCTGCTGGTCTTCCTTCGAGGCGCTACGGGCAGTGACCAGCTTGGTCTTGATCAGGTCGACCTGGTCCTTGACGTCGTTGATGGCGGTGTAGGCGGTGTCAACCTTGCCGGCGCCGAGGCCGAGGGCGTCCTGCACGGCCGAGTTGGCCTTGTTGTCGGACTTCATCGAGGTCGCGATCGACCAGTAAGCGGCGTTGTCGGAAGCGGTGGCAACGCGGTAGCCGGTCGAGATGCGGGCCTGCGTCTGCTCGAGGGATTTGTTGGTGTTGTTCAGGCTCTGCAGCGCGGTCAGCGCCGAGGCGTTCGTCATGATACTGGACATGGCTACTCGTACCTTGATTTTTACAGGGTGTTTTTGACATACCGGCTTTTCCGGTATGACGGAGCGGCATCATGCCAATGATCGTGAGACCCGATCACCCGCCATCTCCGAGCAATATGCGTGCAAGTCCCTACCAAAGGGCTAAACGGGACGGTTAACCGGAAATATATTGCATAAAATCTTAGCAAGGCGCCAAGGGCGCGCGGACGGTCAGGTGAAGGAGCGCACCAGGCTGCCGACAAGCAGGTTCCAGCCGTCGATGAGGACGAAGAACAGGATCTTGAAGGGCAGCGAAACGACGGTCGGCGGCAGCATCATCATGCCCATGGCCATGGTGATGGTGGCGACGATCAGGTCGATGACGAGGAACGGCAGCACGATCAGGAAGCCGATCTCGAAGCCGCGGCGGATTTCGGAGATCATGAAGGCCGGCACCAGGATGCGCAGGTCGACGGTGTCCCTGGCAACGACCTGGCCGCGTTCGCGGGCGAGATCGGCGAACAGGTCGAAGTCCTTGTCGCGGACATTGTGCAGCATGAAGGTGCGGAACGGGTCCGAAATCTTTTCGAACGCCTCGGTCTGGCTGATCTGGTTGTCCATCAGCGGCTTGACGCCGGTGTTCCAGGCCTGGTCGAAGGTCGGCGCCATGACGTAGAAGGTCATGAACAGCGACAGCGAGATCAGGATCAGATTGGCCGGCGTCGACTGCAGGCCGATGCCGGCGCGCAGGATCGAGAAGGCGATGACGAAGCGGGTGAAGCTCGTCACCATGATCAACAGGCCCGGCGCCACCGACAGCACGGTGAGCAGACCGAACATCTGGATGATATAGCCGACGGTGGCGCCGTCGGCCTTGCCGATGCCGCCGAGATCGAGCTGCTGGGCGGCGGCGACAGAGGTGGCGGCGACGACGATCGCGGCGGCGAGGACGAGTTTTCTCATTCGAGCAGCAATGTCCTGATCAGAACCTGTTTGGCATGGCCACCGCTGCGGATTGCGGCGCGCTCCTCGAGGTCGGCTTTCAAATGCTGGTAGCCGCTGGCGCCTTCGATCTGATGCATCTTCAGGGTGCGGACCATGGCAAGCAGGTCCTGGTGAATGCTTTCGGTAAGTTCCGGCGGCTGCGGCGCATCGTAGACCACCGACGCTTCCAGCCTTATCCAGGTGTCAGCAGGCGAAGCCAGATTGGTGGTGATCGGCGCCAGCTGGACAAGCGTCGGCCCGGTGCCGGGAGCATGTTCGGCCGCCTTGCTCGGTTGCTCGGCATTGGACTGGTTCTCCGGTGCGGCGGGCACAGGCACCGGTCCCCCGACGCCCTTCAGATAGCCGCCGGACATCCAGCCCATGCCGATCGCGGCGCCCGTCACCGCCAGCAGCATCGCAAGCTGGATGACAAGCGACGGGCCCTTTTTTTGCTGAACCTGTTCGACATTTGCCACGGCGCCGTTCTCCAGTCCTAAAAGGGGAGGACTTGGTCGAGGATCTGCTGACCGTAAGCGGGCTGCTGGATTTCGCTGACGCGGCCGCGGCCGCCATAGGAGATGCGCGCCTCGGCGATGCGTTCATAAGAGATGGTGTTTTCAGCGCCGATATCGGATGGACGCACCATGCCGGCGATGGTCAGCACCCTGAGCTCGTAATTGACGCGCACTTCCTGTGAGCCGCGGATCATCAGATTGCCGTTGGGCAGGACTTCGGTGACGACGGCGGCGACGTTGAGCTCGAGGTTCTCCGAGCGCTTGATTTCGCCGTCCGCATTGGTTTCGGTGGTGGAACTCAAGCCGGCGTCGCCCTTGCCGCTGGTGGTGGCACCTTCCCATCCGAGGTTGACGTCATAGCCGAGCTTGCGACCGGCGGTGCGGCTGCGGTCGTTCTGGTTCTTGAAGTTGGCCTTGTCGTTGAGCTTGATCCTGACGGTGAGGATGTCGCCGTCGCGCAGCGCGCGTGGGTCGGTGAACAACCGGCTCTGGCGATCATCCCACAGCGAGAATTTCTTCACCGGCGCGGCTGGCGTTTCGGGATAGGAGTAGGGCGCATTGACGCTGCCGGTGATGCCGGTGCCAACCGGCGACAGCGCCGGCTCCCTGCCGATCTCCCTGGGATCGGAGGCGCAGCCGGCAAGTGAAGCCGTGGCGACCAGGGCGAGTATATGCGACTTCATGACGGATCTACCCTTCGCGCCGCGCTGGCCATGATGCCGGTGAGTGTGGCCGCTGCCTTCTGGTCCATCTCGTTGAGAATGACGCCGGCTTTGCGCGAATCGAGTTTCATCAGGATGGCGGCGGCGAGATCGGCGTTGACCATGGCCAGGCGCTCGGCCGCGGCATCCGGTTTCATGCCGGCATAGATCTTGACGACGCCATCCTCGGCGCGGGCCAGGAAGACTTCACGCCGCTTCAGCCATTGCTCGTATTCGGCGCGCTTGTCGTCCAGCGCCTTCATGCGCAGGTCGATGCCGGCCTGCAGCTGCTTCAGCTCTTCGGCCTGCAGCGCGTAACGGCGGTCGCGGGCGGCGTCGGCGATGTTGGAGCAGAAGCGCTGGATCTCGCTTTCATCGGGCACCTTCTCGCGGACCAGCTGCTGCACTGCCGCCGGCTGTTGCCCGCCAGGCAGAACCTGCCGCACCGCTTCTTCCGCGCGGACAGTGCCGCCGGCAAGGACGGTGGCGGCGATGACGCAAGCTGCCAAGGCTGCGCTGCGGCGGTGCTGCTTTTGGGAAAAGAAATCGATCATCGGCATGGCCTATTGGAGAACCAGATCGGCCTGCAAAGCGCCCGCCGACTTGATGCCTTGCAAAATGGCAATGATGCCGTCCGGCTTGACGCCGAGACGGTTGAGGCCCGACACCAGCGTTTCGAGGTTCGGTCCGTCGAGCACATTGACGCGGGCGTCAGGCCGCGTGGCATCGATGGTGGTGAAGGGTTCCTCCGCTGTCACGCCCTTGGAGAACGGTTCCGGCTGGACGATCTTCGGCTGTTCGGTGATCCGCACGGTGAGCGTGCCGTGGCTGATCGCCACCCGCGAGATCTTGACCTCGTTGCCGATGACGATGGTGCCGGTGCGTTCGTCGATGACGACGCGTGCCGGCGTGTCGGTCTCGACCACCAAATTCTCGATCTCGGCGTAGAAGCGCGCCGCCGAAACATTCTTCGGCCGCCTGATCTGCACGGTACGTGCATCGCGCTCCGCCGCCACGCGCATGCCGAAGCGTTGCGAGGTGTAGCCGTTGATGGCGTCGGCGATGCGAACGGCAGTGGAGAAATCGGGGTTGCGCAATTGCAAGGTGAGCAGCGCCTGGTCCTCGAATTCGGCGCGCACCGTGCGCTCGACGATGGCGCCGTTGGGCACGCGGCCGGCCGTCGGCACGCCCTGCGTCAGCTTTTCGGCATCGCCTTGGGCAGTGAAGCCGGAAACGATGACCGAGCCTTGCCCGACAGCATAGATCTCGCCATCGGCCGCCTTCAGTGGCGTCATTATCAGCGTGCCGCCGGCAAGCGATGTGGCGTCGCCCATGGAGGAGACGTCGATGTCGATGCGGGCGCCAGACTGCACGTAAGGCGGCATGTTGGCGGTGACGATGACGGCGGCGACGTTCTTGGCCCGCGCGCTGCCACCTTCGGTGGCAATGCCGAGATTTTCGAGCATGGCGCGGATCGACTGTTCGGTGAACGGCGAATTGCGCAGGCTGTCGCCCGATCCGGCGAGGCCGATGACGAGGCCGTAGCCGACGAGCTGGTTGTCGCGCGAAGCCTGCAGCTGCGCAATGTCCTTGATGCGCGATGCGACCTGGCCGGGTGGCAGAGAGCTTGGGCCGTTGGAGACCCTGAACATGCGGTTGGTGGTGGCCGGATCGTATTCGGGATCGACAAAGGCGCCGCCATTCTGGCCGGCAAGATCGCGCTTTTGCTTCGGCGTAAGACCGTCGGCCAGCGCCGGCTGCAGGCCGACAACGGCCGCGAGCAGAAGGGCAGCTCCGCGTCTCATGACGCGCTGACCCGGATGGTGCCGTCAGCCATCACCGTGCCGGAAAAGATCTTGCCGCTGTCTGTGTTGCGGACCTTTATCAAATCGCCGGCGGCACCCGGCTGCAGCGACATCGCCGTGGCCGAAATGGTGAGGTCGCCGGCGATGAAATAGACCTGCACGTCGGCGCCCTGTTCGACCAGCCAGGCGTCGCGGATGGCGGCGACCGGGATATAGCGGCCGGGCAGCAGCGTGCGCTTGGCGACCTTGCCCTGGAGTTCCATGGCCCGCGTGGCGACCGCATCCGGCCTGTGCTTGCCGGGGAGCAGCGTCACCGGTTTCAGCACGCCGGTGTCGATCATCTCGCCGGGATAAATGACCCGGTTGGGGATCAGAACGATCTCGCCGGTTGCCTGACTGCTCGCGGCCTGAGTGGTGGTCTGCTGGTCTGCGCTCTCCTGGGCAAACGCCGGCACACCGCCGGCCACCAGCGCCAGGATCAGCGCGGTGCGGCAAAGCGCGGAGCGGAAGGCCGGAGAGACCATCAAATCTTACCTGATGTTCTTGGACACGACGGAGGCCATGTCGTCGGCGGCCTGGATGACCTTGGAGTTCATCTCATAGGCGCGCTGCGCCGAGATCAGCTCGGTGATTTCCTTGACCGGATCGACGTTTGAGGCCTCGAGATAACCCTGCTCGACCGAGGCGAAGCCGGGATCGCCGGGCACGCCGACATTGGCCGGGCCGGAGGCCGGCGTCTCCTGGAACAGATTGTCGCCGAGCGGCGCGAGGCCTGCTTCATTGGCGAAGTTGGCGAGCTGCAGCTGGCCCAGCAGCTGGAGGTCGGTCTGGCCGTCGATGCGGGCAAAGACCTGGCCGGTCTTGTTGACGACAACTTCGATGGCATCGGTCGGCACGGTGATCGCCGGGATGACATTGGCGCCGTCGACGGTCACCAGCTGGCCGGTGGCGTTGGTGTTGAAGGCGCCGGCGCGGCTGTAGAGCGTGCCGCCGTCGCCGCCCTCGATCTGGAACCAGCCGCGGCCCGTCAGCGCCATGTCGAAACTGTTGCCGGTCGAGGTCAGTTCGCCCTGCGTATGGACGTTGCGCACCGCCGTCGTCTTGACGCCGAGGCCGATCGACACGCCTTCCGGCACAAGCGATGAATTGGAGCGGTTGGGCACGCCCTGCGTGCGGTCGACCTGGTAGAGCAGGTCGGAGAATTCGGCGCGCGCGCGCTTGTAGCCGGTGGTGTTGATGTTGGCGATGTTGTTGGCGATGACTTCCAGATTTGTCTGCTGGGCATTCATGCCGGTCGCTGCGATGGCGAGTGCTTTCACGGCAAGTTCTCCTCAGATGCCCATACGGCTGATTTCGAGATATGCGGAGACGACCTTGTCGCGGATGGCGATCGTGGTCTGCAGGGCCTGCTGGGCGCTCATGACGGCGTCGACGACCTGACGGGTATCGGCGTCGCCCTTGAGCGCCTGGATCGAGACCTGCTCGGCGTTCTGCAAGGTGTTGACGGTCTTTGAAGCAGCCTGGCTCAGCGCTTCGGCGAAGGTGGCGCCGATTTCGCTGCCGGCCATCGGCGCCCTGGTGCCCTGGAACAGGTCGGTCGTGGTATCGGCGCCACCGATCTCCGGCTTGAGGGGAAGCGATCCGATACCGCCAATGCCGCTGATCATTACTGGTTCCTCATCAGGTCGATGGTCATGGAGATCAGATCACGCGCCTGCTTGATGACCTGAAGGTTGGCTTCGTAGGAGCGGTTGGCTTCGCTCATGTCGGCCATCTCGACCAGCACGTTGACATTGGGCATCTTGACGTAGCCCTTGTCGTCGGCGGCCTCGTTACCGGGCTGGAACTCGACGGGAAAGTCGCTGGGGTCGCGGTCGATCGAGTTGACCTCAACCGTCGTGCCACCCGAGGCACGGTCGAGTTCCGAGACGAAACTGATGGTCTTGCGGCGATAGGGGTCGGCGCCCGGCGTGTTGCCGGTCGACTGCGCGTTGGCAAGGTTTTCCGACACCACGCGCAAGCGGTCCGACTGGGCGCTGAGGCCGGACGCGGCGATCTTGAGAGCTGAGGTCAAGGCGTCCATGGTCAGCTCTTCACCGCCATCATCATCATCGAATGGAAGGCCTTGACGATCGCCGTGTTGAGTTCAAACGAGCGGCGGACCTCGCCGGCCTTCATCAGTTCGTTCTCGACCACCACCGTGTTCTTCGAGGGCATGATGGCGCCGGTCGTCTCTTCTGGCTTGACCGTGAAGCCGGCATTGGTGGCGGCAGTGCCGAGGTGGCCTGCCTGGGTGGCGGTCAGCGACACTGCCGTGCGGTCGAGCACCTTCTCGAACGGCTCGACATCGCCGGCGGTGTAGCCGGGCGTGTTGACGTTGGCGATGTTGCCGGCAATGGCGGACTGGCGCACCGACAGCCATTGCGACTGCTTGGCGGCGAGATCGAAAAGGTTGATGGGCTCCATGGGGATCTCCAGGCTGGTACGTACAAGACTAGGCTGCCAGTCTTGCGCGGACCTTGCGCGGGCCAGGCGTAAGCCGGTGTGCCGCTATTTGGAGAGTTCGATCACCTGGTCGGTGCTGGTGACCATGACCCACTTGCCGCCGCGTTGCTCGATCGACGAGACGACGCTGGAGTCGGGCAGCTTCGAGCCGCGCTGGACAATCCACAGGCCGGCATCGTCCTCGATCATGGCGCGGCCATTGGCGACATGAACCATGCGAAATTTGGGATCCGCCGGGAAGGGCTGCTCGTCGACGCCGGGAGGCTGGGTCTTGTCCTCGGGGTCCTGCAGCGTGCCGGTGGCGAACAGGTCGACATCGGGAACATCGTTTGCCGTCAGCGGCTGACCGCTGTTTTCCATCTGCGAACCGCCGCTGACCCGCCCTGCATTGGTGCCGCTGCCGCCGAACTTGATCGCCTGCACGCCGAACTGGTCCTGATTGAAGAAGATATACCAGGGAAACAGCGCGCAGATCAGGCCGAGCGTGATGCCGAGCGCGGCAAAGACGATATCGCTGCGGCGGTCGGATTTCTTGTCGAGCCTGGGATATTGCGGCCTTGGCGGCTGCGGCCATTCGGTGACCGGGAACAGCCCGTCGAGAAGCGAGTCGCGACTGGTCTCGATAGCTTCTTTGGGGCCGGCGCGAGGGGTCCTTGGCAATTCAGGCTTGACGACGCTGGGCAAGGCAGGCTCGGCCAAGCGAGGCACAGTGGACTCGACTACGCTGGCTACCCTGGGCAAGAATGGCCTGGCGGCCCTGGCCAGAATGGCCTCAGCCTTGGCGACCTTGTCGAGATCGGCCTTTGCCCTGACAGCTCTCGCTTCGTTGGCCCGGGCTTCCTCGGTGGCACTGGCCTCTGCGATCATCTCGCGCAAAAGCCGCTCGGTGTACTGAAGCTCAGTCTCCTGCATCGACACTTTGCTTGCCTTTCAGATGACGGGCGAGGTCGGAGAATGCGTCGCTCGAGGCGCGATCCCTGGGCGACTGCGTCAGCGCCTCGTAGATCAGCGGCACCTGGCGCACGGCAATATCGAGCTCGGCATCGGCGCCGCCCTGATAGGCGCCGAGCAGGCGGATGTCGCGCGTGTCCTCGAAGCGCGAGATCATCGACTTCAGCCTGGTCACCAGCATGCGTTGCTCGGGGCTCCATGCCTTGTCGGCGAGGCGCGAGATCGACGACAGCGGATTGACCGGGGGGTAGCGGCCCTGTTCGGCAATGGCGCGGTCGAGCACGACATGGCCGTCGAGGATGCCGCGTACCGAATCGGCGACCGGGTCGTTGTGGTCGTCGCCGTCGACCAGCACCGAGATGATGGCAGTGATTGATCCCTGTCCTTTGATACCGGGGCCTTCAGCGCCCGGGCCAGCGCGTTCGAGCAGCTTGGGCAGATCGGTGAAAACCGAAGCGGGATAGCCGCGGGCGACCGGCGGCTCGCCGGTGCCGGTCGCTACCTCGCGCAGCGCATGGGCAAAGCGGGTAATCGAATCCAGCACCAGCAGCACGCGATGGCCCTGGTCGCGAAAATGTTCGGCAACGCGCATGGCGGTATCCGGCGCGCGCCGGCGCATCATGGCGCTCTCGTCGCTGGTAGCGACGACGGCGACCGTCTTGGCCATGCTCTCTGCGCCGATCGTGTCTTCGAGGAATTCGCGTACCTCGCGGCCGCGCTCGCCGATCAGCGCCACGACCACGGTGTCGAAGGCGTCGGCGCCGGCCAGCATAGCGAGCAGCGTCGACTTGCCGACGCCGGAACCGGCAAAGACGCCGAGGCGCTGGCCGAGGCAGAGCGGCGTGAAGATGTGGATCACCTTGACCCCGGTCGTGAATGCGGTGCCGACGCGGGGCCGCGCCTTGGCGCGGGGCGGTGTGCGTGCGCCGCGCGCAGCCGGGCCGAACGTGATCAGCGGGGGGCCGCCGGGTATGACGCGGTTCTGCGCGGCGATGGCGCGCCCGCGCCACGAAGCATGCGGCGTTACCGTCAGCGGGCCGCGGCGAAACACGGCGTCGCCGATGCCGGCGTCGGCGCTGCGTTCGAAAGGGGCGATGACGACTTCGTCGCGGCCGATCCTGACGATCTCGCCGCGGCGCGTGCCGGCATTGCCGCGCTGTTCGACGAGGTCGCCAAGCCTGGCGACTTCAGACAGGCCGCGCACCTTGTAATGCGTTGGCGAAACCTCCGAAACACGGCCGCCGCGCCGCAGCAACGTCTCGGTGTCATCGAAGCGGCGCCAGATCCGCTCCAGCGCAGCCAGCCGGTTTTCCGGTGCTGTCTCCGGTTGCCGTTCAAGCGCGCGTATCGATGATTTGCTGCTCGACATGCTGCTACGACTTGGAGCCGAGCGTCTTGATGGCGTCGTCGGTCGAGGCATCGGTCTGGCGCATCAGCGCCGCCGTGTTCTCGAAGGCGCGCTGGACCATGATCAGGCGCGTCATCTCCAGCACCGGATTGACGTTGGATTCCTCGACATAGCCCTGCGCGACGCCGAGATCGGAACGGTCGGTGACCGGCTCCGGCGCACGCGCGGGCACGATGCCAGAATTGCCGTAGCGGACGAAGTTCGGACCGGGGTCGAAATTGAACAGGCCGATGGCGCCGACAAGCTTGTCGCCCTGGCGCAGCGAGCCATCGGCGCCCGCCTTGGGCGGACCGTCGCGCGGGTCAAGCTGGATCGGCGCGCCGCCGGCATCCAGCACCGGATGGCCTTCGAGCGACATCAACTCGCCGTTCTCGTTCATCGAAAAACGTCCGTCGCGCGTCATCACGGTGCCGGCCGGGGTGTCGATGCCGAACCAGGCATCGCCCTGGACGGCGAAGTCGAACGGGTTGCCGGTCTGCGTCATCGCGCCATGCGCGCCGGACAAATAGGTCTTGCCGGAGGAGGCGAAGGACACCGATTTGGGGCCGCTGCCGGAGACGACATCCTCGAACTTCACGCCGGTGGCGCGAAAGCCGATGGTCGAGGCGTTGGCGACATTATCGGCGATGGTGTCGAGACGGCGCTCAAGCGCGATCTGCGAGGAAAGGGCGACGTAAAGGCTGTCCTGCATGGTGTTCTCAGAATCTCAGTTTCTGCATGGCCATCATCAGATCGGTCGAGATGCCGACGGTGGTCGGCTGCGCAAACAGCACACCGATCGATGTCTGGGCGGTCGAGGTCGGATGATTGATTTCCCAAAGGCTGGTGAAGCGGGTGAGGAATTTCTCGAGCTTGGCCGGGTCGGTGAAATCGGTGAGGTCGAGCTTTGCCTCGAAGGCCTGCGCCTGCTTGTCGATATCTGCGGCAGCGAAGGAATCGGGCAGGCCGATGGCGGTGCGTACCACGCTGGCCAGGGCCGTGTCGGCCAGCACGTCGTACCAGTTGGTGATGGTCGAGGCCTTGCGCTCGAAATAGAGCGCCAACCGCACGCCCTCATTGGTCTTGCCGGCGTCTTCTTCCAGGGTCTGGCGCATGTATTTGTCGACCACCGGCTGCTGCGACGGGCTGCGGGTCGTTGCCGCTTCGCCGTAGGCTTCGAAATTCAACGAGGTGGCGAGCCTGGCATAGGCCTTGTTGGAGAGCTTGTTGGCGACACTGGCGGGATCGCGGACACCGCCCTCAAGGACATCACGGACGAGATCCTTGTTGGTCGTCGCCGGATCGAGCCCGCTGGCGGACAGCGCATAGTTGTAGAGGCGGCTGTCGGCCATCAGATCGTCGACCGATTTCACCTTGATGATGTTGGCGAGGTAGTAACTGGTCTCGGCCTGGACAGCGTCCGCGTTCGGCTTGATCAACCCAAGGCTGGACTCGGTCGTGTAGAGCTTGGGCGTCGTCTTCAGCACGGCGTCGCGCGTGGTCGTCTGATCACCATACTGGGCGAAATTGAAGGCCGTGACTAAGTTGGCGTAGCTTTTGTCGGTCAACAAATTGGCGGGGCTCAACGGATCGGCAACGCCGCCGGTAAGCATGGTGCGGATCTGCTTCGTCGTCTGGGTCGATGCATCAAGCCCATAGGCAGCCATGGCGAAGGTCAGCAGGCGCTTGTCCTTCAGCAGGTCTTCGATGGACTTCACCTTGGAGATGTTGGCTGCGTAGTAGTCGGCCTCGCCCTTGATGTATTGCGCGGTCGGCTTGACGAGCAACAGTCCGGTTCCGCCGATCACAGCCTTCGGCACCGCCTGCTGGACGGCGTCGCGCGCCGTAGCCTGGTCGCCATATTGGGCAAAGTCGAAAGCCGCGACGAAAGCCGCATAGCCCTTGTTTGTCGACGTGTTTGCGGGGCTGTTCGGGTCGGTGACGCCGCCTTCCAGCATGGCCCGCACGGTCGCAGCCGGCTCGGCGTCGGCGTCCAGGCCGAACGCGGCCATCGCATAGGTGAGCAGGCGATCGTTGCCCATCAGGTCGTCGATCGATTTTACGTTGGAAATGTTGCTCAGGTAGTACGAGGTTTCGCCCTTGTAGTAGGTGAAGCCGTTCTGCGAAAGGCCGACCGAGACCTGGAGGCCGTAATTGTTGGTCACGCCCTGCTGCGCCGAATTGTAGCTCGTGGCATTAGGGCCCAGGGCGGCGAAATTGAAGGCCGACACGAACTCGGCATAACGCTTGTCGCTCAGTTTGTTGGCGAAGCTGTCGGAATCCGACACCCCTTCCTTCAGGGCTTTGACCATGAAGGCCTTGGCGTAAGCCATGTCGCCGAGACCGAAGGCCTTCATGGCATATTTGAACAGCCGGTCGTTCTTTACGAAATCGTCTATCGATTTCACGCTGCCGATGTTAGCGAGATAGTAGTCGGTGTCGCGCTTGGTGATCGGCTCCGCCTCGATGCGGTCGATCGCCTTGGGGATGTCCCTGGCGATGAGCTGGTAGCTGGTAAAAGTGCTCAACACGACATGCCTCCGGTCGCAGCTTCAAAAGCAAGAGTATGCGGACTTGCTTGCGCGAGGCTGAATCGCCTCACCTTGCATGATTCAAGCCTCACACAAGGCACGGGGGCTATCGGTTAGGCCTGACGTGATGCGGAAGGATCTGGCGTGGGCATTCTGATCGGACTTGTGGTGACGCTCGGCTGTGTTCTCGGCGGCTTCATGGCGATGGGCGGCCATCTGCATGTGCTGATGCAGCCTTGGGAAGCGGTGGTCATCTGTGGCGCCGCACTTGGCACCTTTCTCGTCGCCAACCCGATGAAGACGGTCAAGGACACCGGCAGGGGTATCCTCGAAGCGTTCAAGCAGGCGGTGCCGAAGGAGCGCGACTATCTGGAGACGCTGGGCGTGCTGCACAGCCTGATGCGCGAACTGCGCTCGAAGTCGCGCAGCGAGGTCGAGGCGCACATCGACAATCCGGAGGAGTCGGCGATCTTCCAGGCGTTCCCGACCGTGCTGAAGAACCACGACCTGACGAATTTCATCTGCGACTACTGCCGCATCATCATCATCGGCAATGCCCGCTCGCATGAGATCGAGGCGCTGATGGACGAGGAAATCCAGACCATCAAGTCCGACAAGATGAAGGCCTACCATGCGCTGGTGGCGGTGGGTGACGGTCTGCCGGCGCTCGGCATCGTCGCCGCCGTGCTCGGCGTGGTCAAGGCGATGGGCGCGCTCGACCAGTCGCCCGAAATCCTCGGCGGCCTGATCGGCGCCGCCCTTGTCGGAACCTTCCTCGGCATCTTCCTGTCCTATGCGGTGGTCGGACCGGTTGCCACCAAGATCAAGACGGTGCGCGAGAAGAAGAATCGCCTCTATATCATCGTCAAGCAGACGCTGCTTGCCTATATGAACGGCGCTCTGCCGCAGGTGGCGATCGAGTTCGGCCGCAAGACCATCTCGTCCTACGAGCGGCCGACGATCGATGCCGTCGAGCAAAGCACGATGAACACAGCTTCCGCCGAGAAGAAAGCGGCTTGAGCCATGCATGACGACAGACAGGACCGCACGCCGTCATGACAAGTCCTGGCAGCCCCTCGCAAGCCCGCTCGCTGATCATCGAGCGTCTGGTCGGTGACAGCGGTGAGGCCGCTCACGTCATCGGCACCGGGCGCTCGATGGGGGAGCGCGCACTGCCGCTGCTGCAGAAGAGCCTGGCCGGCGAGCTCGGTGCACCGGTCACCGTCGACCTGCGCATGGTCGAGATCAGCCGTGTTCCCGATGCCCGCACGAATGCCGGCGATGCCTTTGCCATGGCCATCATAGCATCGCCGACGTCTTCGGATGCGATGACGCTGGTGGCTGATGCGCCGGCCATCGCCGTGATGGTGTGCGCGCTGTTCGGCGGCGATCCGGATCAGCCGGTTTCGCCGATCGAGCGCGCTCTGTCGCAGATCGAGACCGATGTCGCGACCACGGTCTTCCAGGAAGTTGCGCAGGCGTTGAACGGATCAGGCCGGCGCTCGCTCGAGCTGCGGCTGCCGGTGCCGCGGGCACTTTCGGGCAGCGAAGCCAAGCGCCGCGTGCTGCGCGATGGCGCGGCGGTGCGCATCGTCTTCGGCATCTCGACGCCGACCGACAGCGGAACGGTCACGGTGATGATCCCGCAGCGCATCCTGCTGGCCACACGCGGTATCGCCGATGTCCACGACAGCGAAGGCACGACCTCCGACTGGCGGGCACGTTTTTCCGAAGAGGTGATGCGCTCGACGGTGACGCTCGAAGCGACCATGCCGTTGGCACGCCTGACGCTCGGCGACCTCGCCGGCTTCGAGCCGGGCCAGATCATCGAGTTCGAGGAAACCGCGCAGTCGCAGGCCAAGCTGAGCGCGCGCGACAAGACGCTGTTTGTCTGCGAGTTCGGTAAACTCGGGCAGAACTACACCGTCCGGATCAGGCATCCTTACGATGCCGGTCAGGATTTTATCGATGGGCTCATGCCGGGCTGACGCCGGGCAAGCCCAAGCATTTGGAGACGACTGATGGCCAAGACCAAGGTGGAAGCCAATATCGACCAGCCGGACGAACAGCTCGACCGCGCCATCGAGGAATTGCGCGGTGTCCTCCAGGAGGAGGAAAAGCGGCCCGACGCCGCCTTGCGGGCTGCCACGTCCGGCGCCAATTCCAACATCATCATGAGCATCCCGGTCGATGTGCAGATCATCCTCGGCAGTACGGAAATGCCGGTGTCGGACCTGATGGCGCTGCAGAAGGGCTCGACGGTGGCGCTCAACCGGCGCATCGGCGAACCGGTCGATGTCGTGGTCAACGGCCGCAAGATCGCGCGCGGCGAGATCACCGTGCTGGAAAGCGATCCGTCGCGCTTCGGCATCAGGCTGACCGAAATTATCGCGGCGACCAAGGGCGCTTGAGCAATGAATGACATGCGGTCTCAGCAGGAGCTTATGCCATGACGACGCCGGTGACGCTCACGCGCCCGCAAAAGGCCGCCGCCATCCTGGTGGCGATGGGCAAGCCTTCGGCCAGCCGGCTGCTGAAATTCTTCAAGCAGGAAGAACTGAAGGCACTGATCGAAGGGGCGCGGCTGCTGCGCACCATTCCGCAAAGCGACCTCGAACGCATCGTTGCCGAATTCGAGGCCGAGTTCACCGAAGGTGCGGGCCTGCTCGATTCCGCCGACCGGATGGACACGATCCTCAATGAATCGCTGTCGCCCGAAGAGATGAGCGCCATCATGGGCGACAAGCGCTTCGAGGTTGCGCCGGAAGGACCACCGCCGATCTGGCCGGAGCTGGAAAAGCTCGAGCCGACGCGTCTGGGCACGTTCCTTGCCGCCGAGCATCCCCAGACCGCGGCCATGGTGCTGTCGAAGCTTGCGCCGCAGGCCGCCGCCAACATTCTGCTGACGATGGAAAAGCCGATGCGCAGCCAGATCATCAAGCGCATGGTGACGATGGCGACCATTCCGGACGCGGCGACCAGGATCATCGAGAACCAGCTGCGCGCCAGCGTGCTGGCGCAGACAGCGACCAAGGACATCTCGGCGGGACAGGCGCGCGTCGCCAGTATGCTCAACGAGATGGACAAGCCTCAGTTGGAAGAGGTCATGCAGGATCTGGAAGAGGCCGGCACGCCGGACCTCGGCGGTGTCCGCTCCAGGTTGTTTGCCTTCGACGATCTGCCGCTTTTGACGCAGAAGGCGCGGGTGCTTCTGTTCGACGGGCTGTCGACCGAACTGATTACGCTGGCGCTGCGCGGTGCACCACCCGCATTGACGGAATCGGCGCTCTCGGCGATCGGCGCACGGTCGCGGCGCATGATCGAGTCCGAGCTCGGCCAGGGCTCGGAAGGCATTCAGCTTGCCGACATCATGACGGCGCGCAAGAACATCGCGGTGGCGACAATCCGGCTTTCGCGCGAGGGGGCTTTCGAACTGCCCTCATCGCAGCAGAGCGAAGCGGCTTAACGCCGAGCGCTGAATGGCTGAAGCGGCGGACAAAGACTCCAAAACCGAAGACGCGACCGAAAAGAAGATCCGCGACACCGTCGAACAGGGCAAGCTGCCCCATTCGCGAGAGGCCGCACTTCTGGCGTCCTTCATCGCCATACTGGTGTTCACCGTCTTCTACGCCAAGGACGCGGTCGTTGATCTCGGCATGTTCCTGTCGATGTTCCTGGAAAAGCCCGAGGCGTGGCCGATGGACACCGAGACCGACGTCATCGCGCTCTACAAGACCGTGATGATGGAAATAGGCAACGCCGTCGTCAGCCTGCTGGTGCTGCTGGTGGTGGCCGGCATCGGCGCCTCGGTGCTGCAGAACATGCCGCAAGTCGTCGGCGAGCGGATCCGGCCGCAACTGTCGCGCATCTCGATAGCCAAAGGCTGGACCAGGATGTTCGGTATTCAGGGCTGGGTAGAATTCCTGAAATCGCTGGGCAAGCTCGGCTTCGCCAGTATCGTGCTCTACTTCACGCTGTCGCAGGACTACCGCCAGCTCCTGGCCGGCATGATCACCAACCCCGTCGCTTTCGGCCTCGTCATCAAAAGCATCACCGTCGACATATTGGTGGCGATCGTCTTCGTCATGGGGCTGATCGCGGCGGTCGACGTCGTCTGGTCGCGCTTCCATTGGAAGCAGGATCTGCGGATGACCAAGCAGGAGGTCAAGGACGAGTTCAAACAGTCCGAGGGCGACCCGATCATCAAGTCGCGGCTGCGCTCGCTGGCGCGTGACCGGGCGCGCAAGCGGATGATGACGGCGGTGCCGCGCGCGACGCTGATCATCGCCAATCCGACGCACTTTTCCATCGCGCTCAGATATGTCCGCGACGAGGATTCAGCACCCATGGTGCTGGCCAAGGGCCAGGACCTTGTGGCGCTCAAGATTCGCGAGATTGCCAAGGAGCACAACATCCCGATCTTCGAGGACGTGGCGCTCGCCCGCTCCATGTACAAGCAAGTTTCGGTTGATAGCGTGATCCCGTCGCAATTCTACCAGGCCGTCGCCGAACTGGTGCGGATCGTCTACTCCAAAAAGGCTGAGCGGAGACAAATTTCATGAACCGCCAACCGCACGCAAAATCCCGCGAACTCATCGTCGCCAAGGCCATCGAGCAGGTGGTCGACGAGTTGCGGCTGATCGATGTCGCCGACTACATCGCCTTCATCCGGCTCGAGCATTTCGCTTGCCTGTCGGATCTGGTGGATTCGGCGGTGGAGCTGTTCTTCCTGCCGGGCACGCTCAGGCTCGGCCATGGCGGAGAGGCACATGTCGACTGGAGCGGCAGCCCGCGCATCGTGCTCGATCTCGAGCTTCGGCCGCCGGGCGTCACCGTCTATTTCCAGCTGACGCTGAGCGAGGAGAGGTCTTCGGTCGCGGTCAACTATGTTTCGTTCGAAAAGCCCGGCGAAGACCCCGAGCACAACACCGCCTTGCTGGAGACGGTCATCGAAGAGGCGCGCATTCGCCGGACCGAGCCGCTCGCCTATCGCTGATCTTTTGTCTTATCCCAATCGCCGGACGCGGCTTTGATCACTCGATCAGACCCAGGCGCAGCGCCTTGGCCACCGCCTGGTTGCGGTTGACCGCGTTGAGCTTCTGCGTCGACTGGGTGAGATACTGGTTGGCGGTGTGGACCGACAGCTTCAGCAGCCTGGCGATCTCTTCGCTGGTGTTGCCGTTGGCGGTCAGCTTCAGGCACTCCAGTTCACGCTTGGAGATCGACCGCATCCGGCCGGCATCGTTCGGACGAATGCGGGCGACGGCGGCGAACAGCGAAAAACAGCGGGCGTGGATTTCGTAGAGCGTGTCCTCCGGCAGAGCGATCGTCGAGCCGAGGAACACCACCAGCCCGCAATGGCCGCGATCGGCATGGACGGGAAAGGCAATGCCGTTGGTGCCTGGCGCCAGCGGCGCCGTCCGCTCCGCCCAGGCGAGGTTCTTGAAGACGGCGTCCGAGCCGGCGATGCCGTCGTCCGCCCACCAGCGCGGCGCTGTCGAGGCGCCGCTGTGGCGAACCATCTCCTCGCCATTGGCGCCGGCGATGAACTTGGTTGTCACCGCGGTGGCGGGATAGTCGGAATCGAAGCTCGGCACCAGGCGCGCCCGTTCCGGCGAGGGGCTGACGAAGTAGAGGCCAAACGCCGACGCGTTGATGTCGACTGCGATCCAGCGGCAGCGGCGCACCGCGTCCGGGATGGTAACGGCATGGTGCGTCTCGGAACCGATGGAGAAGGCGCCGAACGGATTGCGCTGCTCGTTGAAAAGGGCTTCGGCCGCCGCCTTGATGTCAGCATGTTTCAAATGATGCCGCTCCTGATCGCCGTGGCGATGGCCATCGCGCGGTTCGACGCCGCGAATTTCTGGATGGCGTGGGTGATGTAGCTGTTGACGGTGTTGGACGAGACCCCGAGGATCACTGCGACCTCATCGGTGGTTTTGCCTTCAGACACCCAGAACAGGCATTCGCGCTCGCGGTCGGACAGCGGGTCCTGCATGGCGGCGGCGGCGATCAATTGCGGGATGGCGGACAGCGCGTAACAGCACTTCAACTGAGCCTTCATCAGCGCCGGCTGGTCGATACTGCCGGCCTCGGCCGCCGAGAAAAGCGCAAACAGCCGCTGGCGACCGACATTGAGCCGCAACGAATAGACTTCGGCATGGCCAAGCACGTCGAGCAGGCGCGCCTCTTCGCCTGTGAGCAGTCCGCCGGCGTCGGGCGCCGCGGCGGCGACCAGCGGCCTCGGGCGGATGCCAGGTGCAACGGTCAGCGGTCCCTGGGCAAGGCCGGCGATCAGCCGCTTGCCGATCAGTTCAATGGCGTCGAAGATCCAGTTGGATGAGACGATGCGGGCGTCGTTGCGGTCCTGGTCGTGGACGATGGCGACGAGCATGTAGCTGTCGGCGCCGATCTCGGCGGCAAGCTGCATGAAAAAGGAGGTGAGATCGCCGCGCGATTCGAGGCGCGAGCCTAACGTATCGGATTGGAGAAGCGCGGCGGAACTGCTCATTGGATGCTTTGGTTGTATGTCATGGCCGGAGTCTTTTCTTGAGCCCGGACGCTGGGGTTAGCAGCGGCCGAACTTGAAGACGCATCACGTTTACGAAGCACTCACACGGCGCGGCGGTCGCGCTGATCGCCGAATCCATTCAGGGAACGCGAAGCCGTCCGCGTCTGGTGCCGGTCATTGGCCGGAACTTGAGACTTTGGGTGGTCGCCGCGCCCCCCAAGGACCGGCTGATTCGGGTCTAATCTACCCGCAGATGAATCCGACATCAAACGCGATTTGACAAAATCAATATTATTGGACTCAAGCGACTCAGGGGCGGCTTTCGCGGCCTTTCCGCCGCAAAAGGCCTGAAACGCCGACACGAAAAAGCCAGAGGGTGTTGCGATACTGCCGTATCGAGGGCCGATCGATTCCGATAGGGTCTCGGCAGCCGGCAGGGGTGGGCATCCCTTCGGTCATACGGCGGATTTGGCGGCGCTTGCTCGCGGCCATCAGCATCGGGGGTCATGATGAAGCAGGTTTTCCTGGCGTTCACGGTGGTGCTTGCCGTTCTTGCCGGCATGGCAGCGCCCGCCAAGGCTGAGCCGACCGTTACCTATGCGCTCGACAACGGGCTGCAGGTGGTGCTGGTGCCCGACCATCGCGTGCCGAAGGTGGTGATGAACCTGCGCTACCGCGTCGGGTCGATGAATGAACCCGCGGGACGCTCGGGCTTTGCGCATCTGTTCGAACATCTGATGTTTTCCGGCACGCCGGCCTGGCCGAACGTGTTCGGCGCGCACGCCGCGCTCGGCAACGAGATCAATGCCTGGACCACCGAAGACGGCACCGTTTATTACGTCGACGGGCTGTCGTCGTCACTGCCGATGATCCTGTCGCTGGAGGCCGACCGCATGGCCAATCTCGGCCGTTCGGTGACTCAGGCCAAGCTCGATCTGCAGCGCTCGGTGGTCAAGAACGAGATGCGCCAGAACGTGCTCGACAAGGCCGGCGCATCCGGCTGGGAAGCTTTCTGGTCCGGGCTGTTCCCGAAGCCGCATCCCTATAGCCGCATGGTCATCGGCTCGGTCGCCGATCTTGATGCGGCGACGCTCGACGATGTCAGGGGTTTCTTCAACAGCTACTATCTGCCCAACAATGCGGTGCTGGTGCTGGTCGGCGACTTGGAGATCGACGACACCAAGGCGCTGATTGCCGACACGTTCGGCCGCGTGGCGCGCGGCGCCGATGTGGCGCGGCCCGCCGTGCCGGCACCGACGCAGGCCCGGCTCAAGCTGGTGCTCGAGGATCGTGTGCCAAGCCCCATCGTCGTGGTCGGCTTCAGTGGCCCGGTGGCGCAGTCGCCCGACAATGGTGCGCTCAGCATTGCCGCCGAACTGCTCGGCAACGGCGAATATGGGTTTTTGCGCAACCGGCTGGTTTCGCAGTTGGGCATTGCCACCTATGCCAGCGCGAGCTGGACCGGCGGTCTGCTCGGTGGCCGCTTTACCTTCGAGGCGGGTGCCGCCGAAGGTGTGGCGCCGGAAGCGCTGGAAAGCGCGATGAAAACGGCGTTTGCGGATTTCCTGAAGACCCCGCTCGATCCGGTCGATGTCGAGCGTGCGCGCACGGGCATCTTGCAGGCAGCGCGGCTCGGCAGCGAAGCACTGAAGGAGCGCGCCGGCGTCGTCTCCTACAATGCCGACGTGCTCGGCGATGCGCAGAGCGCGCTGGTCGACGACCCGCGGGTGAAGGACGCCAGCGTGGCGGGCGTCGAGGCAACGATGAAGCGGCTGTTGAAACCGGAAGACGCCAGCATACTGGTGCTGGAGCCCGGCCCGCGCGGCGGCTATCCCGATGCACTGATCGGGTCGTCCGGCACACCGCAGCCGTTCACCGCGCCGGAGCGAGCGGCGATCGACATTCCGAAGCATGCGGCCGGGCAAGCGCCTTCGGCAACACTGCCCGCCATGGAAACGGCGACGCTCTCGAATGGCATCAAACTCGTCCACTACACAATGCCGGAAGCGCCGATGGTGTATGTCGCGGCCAGTGCCGCCGGCGGCTGGAACAGCGTGCCGGAAGGCAAGGAGGGATTGCTGGAGCTTGCAGCAAGCATGGCGACACGCGGGGCCGCCGATCGCGGCTCGGCTGATTTCGCCAAGGCGGCCAGCGACATCGGCGCCGGCGTCGGCCACCAGGCCGGAACGCTGACCACGATGATGACGCTTGGCGTGCCGCCGGAAAAGCTCGACCAGGGTATTGGCCTGCTCGCCGACGCGGTGCTGAAGCCTCGTTTCGACAAGACCGAATGGACGGTGCTGATGGCGCAGACGGTCGACTGGCTAAACGGCCGCGAGGCGGATCTGCCCGGCGTTGCCGGCCGCATGGCA
Organism: Mesorhizobium sp. M0772; assembly: GCF_040320135.1. NCBI lineage: Bacteria > Pseudomonadati > Pseudomonadota > Alphaproteobacteria > Hyphomicrobiales > Phyllobacteriaceae > Mesorhizobium > Mesorhizobium sp. M0772. The sequence continues at coordinate 21,243 of NZ_JAMYPB010000001.1, forward strand.
AAGGCGACGCTGATCCCGCAGGTGCCGGGCAAGGCAGCGGTGGACTGGTCGGCAAAGGCGCTGGCCTCGATCTCGCTCGACGAGGCGAGGGACGCATTCAAGGCGGAGTTCACGCCGAAGGCGGTGACCTTCTACAGCGTCGGCCCGATGCCGGTCGCGACCGTCGCCGCCAGCCTTGAAAAAGCATTCGGCGCGTGGACAAGCGACACCGCCGGCTATGCCGTCGAGCCGTCGCCGGCGGCGCATTTCAACGGGGGACAGAAAGTGCTGCTGGTGCCCGAACCCGGCGCCAGCCAGTCGGCGCTGTTCGTGGCGCGGCCGGCGCCCGGCACCGACGAGAGCGAGCGCGCTGAATCGACCGCGGTCTCCAACCTGCTTGGCGCCGATTTCTCCAGCCGGCTGAATTCGGTGATCCGCGAGGAGAAGGGCTACTCCTATGGCGTGTCGAGCTATCTGATGAGCCCGATGAAGGCCGGCTCGGGATTGGTCGTGGCAACCACCGTCGAGCGCGCCAACACCGGGCCGGCGATTGCCGAAATCCTGAAAGGATTTGCCGGCCTGACCACCTTGCCGGTGGCGCAGGACGAAGTCGACCGCACGGTGACCGTCTATCGCCGGGCGCTGGCTGGATCGGCCGAGACGTCGGCTGGTCTGTTCTCCTCGCTGATTGGCGCGGTCGGCAGCGGATCGACGCTGGAGGACCAGCAAACCCGCATGGCGGCGCGCACAAAGCTGACGCTCGATGCGGTTCAGAAACAGGCGCTGGCCCTGGCGTCGCTCGATCCGTCGCTGATCGTGGTGGCGGGCGACCCTGATGTGGTGATGCCGCAGCTTGCCGCGATCGGCCTCAAGGACGTCGAGATCGTCAAGCGTGACGAGGCGGAGGAGCAGACCGCTATGCGGGCGCTTGATCTTCTGGGCAATAAGAGGCAAGCGCCACTGTCCGCTTCACCGTGGCGGGTTGGCGATGGCGGCACGACGCGCGCGGTGCACGCCTGCGCCGGCGAAAGGGATTGCGGCGCGCAGATCCACGCCGATTGACGGGCTAAACGCGCAGCCGCCGGCCGCGTTGTAATTTTGGGGTAACTTTGTTTCGGGGGAAACGATGAGCGATTCATTTCGGGAAGTCACATCCGTCTCGTGGTTCGGGCGGATCAAGCGCGCGGTCGGCGGGGTCATCTTCGGCCTTATCCTGATCGTGCTGATGGTGATCGGGCTGTTCTGGAACGAAGGCCGCGCCGTGCAGACGGCGCGCTCGCTGGCCGAAGGTTCTGGAGCGGTGGTTTCGGTCGGCGCCGACAGCGTCGATACCGCCAATGACGGCAAGCTGGTTCATGTCAGCGGACTGGTGACGGCGGACAGCGGCCTGGCGGATCCGGATTTCGGCATCGCCACGCAAGGGCTGCGGCTGTCGCGCAGTGTCGAGATGTATCAGTGGAAGGAAGAGTCCAAGTCGGAGACGACCAAGAAGCTCGGCGGTGGCGAAGAGACGGTGACCACCTACAGCTATTCCAAGGTGTGGGACGACAGCCAGATCGACTCGTCGGACTTCAAGAAGCCGGACGGCCACCAGAATCCGCCGATGGAAATCCACGGCCGGACCTTCCAGATTCCCGAGGGCAAGCTTGTCGCCTTCGATCTCGATACGCCAGTGCTGGACCGTATCGAGGGTGACAAGGACTATTCGCTCTCAGCCGACCAGTCGGCGGCGATAAAGGCTGCCTATACCGGAACGAAACCGCTCAGCATCGTCGATGGCAAGATTTTTCTCGGCAATGACAACACGACGCCCGCTTTGGGCGACTATCGCATCGGCTACGAACTGGCGCCGCTGGGCGTGATCAGTATCATCGCGCGCCAGGCCGGCAGCCGCTTCGAGCCCTACCAGACGCAAGCCGGCGATGCGCTGCTGATGGTCGACACCGGCAACGTCCCGGCCGAAAAGATGTTCGCCGACGCCGTCAGCGCCAACACGCTGATCACCTGGCTGCTGCGCGGCGGCGGCTTGCTGTTGCTGACCATAGGCTTTGCGCTGTTCCTCAGCCCGATCGGGGTGATCCTCGACGTCATACCCTTCCTCGGCAGCATGGCGCGGATGGGCACCGGCATCATCGCCTTCGTCCTGGCGATCCTGGTCGGCACGGTGACGATTGCGATTGCCTGGTTCTGGTACCGGCCGTTGCTGGCGGTGGCCATCCTGGCGGCAGGCGTGATTGCGGCGGTGATTGTCTACCGCATCGGCCGGTCGCGAAAGGCAGCCGCGCCGATGGGCACGGCAGGCACCGGCGCACCAGCGTAGCTCGCGAAGCAATAAATGGAGGAATGACCGACATTGGTGAAGCGGATAGGCAGGTTTCAGGATGGCGACGCTACGGCAGCTGTCCTAAATTCTGTCGCCTCGCGACACGCCTTCATATTTTTTGTTGATACAACTCAATGCTTTTGAAATGACGTCAGGACGTTAATGAGGCTGGCTATCGGTGGAATTTCATTCCTTCTTCTTTGATCGGTCAGCATTTTCGACTTCTTAAATTTCACTTCGATTGCCTGCTTCGAAACCGCAAAGTACGTTGATAGGCGCGAAAGTAATTCATTGTAGACAAGAAAATTGCATGGCTGGTCGTCGACAAATATATACCCGTGCCCTCGATCTTTTATATCTAATTGTCGGCGAGTCTGTGCTGTTTTTTGTAGAAAAATTTCATCGGGTAATATCAGTTCAGCCGAGAATGCGTTTGCCTGATACTATAATCTTTCATAATTAAATCTGTTAGAATTCTCATTCGTAATGAAAAGGTCTCGCTCGACAATGGTCTCAGAGCGTAGATATCGTTCATGGTCCAAAACGAAATGGCCAATCTCGTGTGCAACCGTAAAGCGCTCTCGTGTCTGGAGCGAGTGTGAGTTTATCATAATCATTTTTCGCCTGAAGTTTGCCGACCCCAAGATCGGGGTCCCGTCAACGTCGATCATTTCACGATCAGAAAACTGTAAATCAATAGATAGCATTTGGCAAAGCTTGGGTAAGTCTACTGCATCGGACGTGTAATCGATTGATTTGAGCGCTTTCTCTGCGGCCACTTTGATTTGCTCTATCGATAAGAAGGGCACCGATCGACCCCCGGCTTCGAGATCGTATCGAGAGAGAGCGGCTGCCTCTGGATCCAGATCTGTCAGCAACTCGTCTAAGGTTGCGAAAAATTTGCCGTCATGGAAACCGGAGAACTTTAGAGACTTAGCGACATCATCGCTTCTGAAAATTTGGGCGCGCACGAAGCCATGTTCCAGAAAAGAACTTTTGCGATCCGCAACGATTTCCAAACCATGCTCGTCGAATTTTACAATGCCCATCGCGCCATTTCTGGCGACCATCTCTGCTCCAGACTGCAGCCTCGAAGTTACTACTATGACCCCTTTCGACGCATGCGGAAATATCCGGCCAATCTTCGATGAAAAATCGTTGACGTATATTTCGGAGACGCTGGCGTCATGATTCTTGCACTCGAATATGACGTATAGGTGTGGGACATCGCTGCCAGTTCGGTACAGTTCCAAAACGACATCGAATTCAACGTATGCCTCGCGTTCGCGACAATAGTATTCTTTCTTCTTATAAATTTTGCAGTTTTGCGATGGATACGCGCCAAAAACTAGCTCCCCGCGATCTTTTTGGTCGACAAGGTAGCGGTGGAATGCGTCTTCTAGTTTATCACCTTTGCTGGTCGAATTCACGCTTGCCTCGAGGCTAAGAGTTCAGGAAAGCCGCATATGTTCTACTTTGCCAGCAGCTTTTGCAAAGTGAATTTATCCCTGGAGGAATCGCGTGAACAAGACGCTTCGCGAGAACAATCAACCTGTTGCGTAGAAGCATTACGCTCCAGCGCGACAGGCCAATTCCAAGGACCGGCTCTGCCGTTGCTAGGCCACGGACGAACGGCAGGTTCGGGTAACGACTGAAGCACTCTGAACGGCGGCAGGGTTGGATTGCCGACTAGCGGCTTCCATCTCGCGCCAGCGTGCCGCGAATGAAGGGCGTCTTGCTGACGCCCTCGTTGCCCCTACTTGTCCTCGAAGCCGGTCAGCACGCCGACGGCGTTGATGCCGATCTCCTCGACGGCATAGCCGCCTTCCATCACGAACAGCGTCGGCAGGCCGAGCTTTGCGATGCGCCGGCCGATCTTCGGATAGTCCGGGCTTTTCAGCTTGAACTGGCTGATCGGGTCCTTCTCGAAGGTGTCGACGCCGAGCGACACGATGACGATATCGGGGGCGTAGGCGGCGAGCTTGGCGCAAGCGTCCTCCAGCGAGGCGTTCCAGGCGTCCCAATTGGTGCCGAAGGGCATGGGATAATTGACGTTGAAACCTTCGCCGGCGCCGGCGCCGCGTTCGTCGGCATGGCCGAGGAAGAACGGATACTCCACCATGGGATCGCCATGCAGGTTGAGAACCTGCACGTCGGCGCGTTCATAGAAGATCTCCTGCGTGCCATTGCCGTGGTGATAGTCGACGTCGAGGATCGAGACGCGTTTTGCGCCCTGATCGAGGAACCACTGCGCGGCGACCGCGGCATTGTTGATGTAGCAGTAACCGCCCATGAACCCGGCACCGGCGTGATGGCCGGGCGGGCGGCAGAGCGCGAAGGCCGACCGCTCGCCACCCTTGACCAAGGCCGCCGTCGTCAGCGCCACGTCATAGGACGATTTGATCGCGGTCCATGTGCCTTCGACGAAGGTGGCGCCGGCGTCGAAGGAATAGTAGCCGAGCAAGGCGTCGACGCGCTTGGGTGGCACGTCGCCGCGCAGGCCGCGCGTCGGCCAGGTGAAGGGCATCGCCGTGCCCTCGAAGCCGGCGGCCTTCCACGCCGGCCAGACGGTCGGCAGGAAGTCGATATAGTCGGCCTTGTGGATGCGCTTGGCGGCTGTGAGATCGTGCTCGACCGGTCCGATGATCGGCCCCAGCTTCTCGCTCTCGACCCGCGCCTTGATGAACTCGGCCCGCGACGGCTTTTCGAAACCCGGCACGATTGCCGACGTGACCAGTTCCATCTGGCCGGCATGGCCGGCATGAAGCGGCGAATAGACAGTCTTCATGAATTTCCTCTCGAAATAGCGAAATCAGTCAAGGTTGAGATAGGGGGTGACCAGAGCGAGCCACATTCTTTCCACATCGTCCTCGATGAGGTCGTATGTCTTGCGATCCCGCTTCAACCCCACAAGCCGGCAGGCGTGCCCGACATCCATCATCAGCACGCCGAGTCGGCTGGCGATCTTGTCTTCAAGGGCCGGGTTCACATGCTGCAGCCACGCGGCGTAAAGCGCGATGATCTGCTCGTCATATTCGTCCTGGATCGGCCTGAGGTCGGCATTGCCGGATATCGCCTCGATCACCGGCATCAGGGTGGCGTTTTCGAGATATATTCTGGAGGTATCGATGAAGAGCTTGCGCACCTCCTGCCGAAACTCGTCGCGGTTGGTGGGTGGGGTGACCTCGATGCGCCTGGCGATCACCTCGGGAAACGACGACAGCCAGCGCCGGGCGAGGTCGAGGAGAATGGCTTCCTTGTTGGGAAAGTACTGGTAGACCGAACCGACCGACAGGCCCGCGCGCCGGGCAATGGCGAGCGTCGTCGGCGTCTTGGTTCCCTGCTCCCGCGTCAGGATCAAAGCCGCGTCGAGTATCCGGTCGACCACCTTGCTCGACCGTTCCTGCCGCGGCTGCTTGCGCGGTTCGAGCGCCATCCTGGTTTCGCGGCTGAGACTGCGCTTCACGGATTGATGCCTTCGTTCCCTGCCGGTTTCAACACAGGTCCCGGTCTCAACATTGGCGTGGTGTGTTGTCCACAATACATTCGAAATTCGGCACGTTGACAAACGCGAATAATTAGTCGCATTCTTTTATCCACGCTGTTTTGAGAGATCACAAGGGGAATTTCGAAACAGCGCACTGGCATCAGTTTTCGTCCGATAACGCCGCTCCAGCGGAGTGGCAGCTTGTCGGACAAGAGGGTTGTCGGTCTCAGCCAGTCGTCAAAAGCGCGGAGTCGCGATGTCTGTCACGGGTGCGGGTCAAAATGCTGATCTGATCGTCATCAATGGTCGCGTGCGGACCATGGACGATGACAATCCCGCCGCCGAGGCGATTGCCGTCAAGGACGGCGCCATCATCGCCATAGGCAACCACGCCGCCATCGAAAAACTCAAGGGAACGACCACAGAGGTGATCGACGCCAAGGGCGGTTCGGTCCTGCCCGGTTTCATCGAAGCCCACATGCATCTGTTCTCGGGAGGGGCCGAGCTCGCGCATCTTCAACTCGGCGGTATCCATGGCTTCGAGGCGCTTCAAAGCGCCATCCGCGACTACGCAACGACGCGGCCCGAGGCGAAAATGCTTGTGGGCCAGGGCGTCGACTACACCGTGCTCGGCGGCGAGCGGGTGACACGCCATCATCTCGACGCCATCCTGCCCGACCGCCCCTTCTGCATGGTGGCGCCCGACCACCATACGATGTGGGCCAACACCAAGGCGTTGGAGATGGCCGGCATCCTGAAGGGACGCACGCTCGGTCCGGGCAACGAGATCGTGATGGGTGACGACGGCCTGGCCGCGGGCGAATTGCGCGAGGGCGAGGCCTTCGGTCCGGTGCTCGACCTTGCCGGCGAAAGCCGGGTGCGGTTGGGGCTGTCGACCGGCGGCGAGCCGGACCCAATGCCGTCGGCCGCCGAGCGGGCCGCTGACCGTGACATCATGCGGCGCGGACTTGCCTGGTGCGCGCGCCACGGCATCACCTCGATCCAGAACATGGACGGCAATCTCTACCAACTCGAATTGCTTTCCGAGATCGAGGCCGAGGAAGGCCTGCCCTGCCGCGTCAAGATCCCGTTCCACTACAAGAATTTCATGACGCTCGACATGCTCGAGAAGGCGTCCGTCATGGCCGAGCGCTACGACAGCGAGTGGCTGTCATCGGGCATGGTCAAGGTGTTCTATGACGGCGTGCTCGATTCCTGGACCGCGGTTATGGTCGAACCCTATGCGGATCGTCCCGACTGGGTCGGCGAGCCGCTGTTCACGCCGCAGCAATTTATCGATCTCGCCGTGGCTATCGACAAACGCGGGCTGCAGATCGCCGTGCACTCGATCGGTGACGGCGCCGTGCGCGCAGTGCTCGACGGTTACGAGGCGGCGCAGAAGGTCAATGGCAAGCGCGACAGCCGGCACAGGGTTGAGCACATCGAGGTCACCACAGCAGCCGACGTGCCGCGTTTTGCCGAACTCGGCGTCATCGCCTCGATGCAGCCGTCGCATCCGCCCGGCGCCATGGATTTTCCGCTGGAGCCGACGGTGTCACGCATCGGGCCGGCCCGCTGGCCGCTGAGCTATGCCTGGCGCACCCTGAAAAGCGCCGGCGCCCATGTCGTGTTCGCCTCGGACTGGCCGGTGGCAGCGATCGACCCGATCCTGAGCATTCAGGCGGCAGTGCAGCGCAAACCATGGGCAGAAGGCGATCCTGACCAGAGTTTCTCGCTGCAGGAAGCGATTGCCGCCTACACGGTCGAGGGCGCCTATGCCGAATTCGCCGAGCATCGCAAAGGCGTTCTGAAACCCGGCTACATGGCGGATCTGGTGGTTTTGTCGGCCGATATCGAGAAGACGGCGCCGGCCGATCTGCACAAGCTGCGACCGGTGACGACGGTCTGCGGTGGCAAGGTAACCTACCAGGCCTGACAATGGCATGCGGCTTGCACAGCTTGCCGCTTGCAAGACGAAATGACCGACTGAACTGTGGTTCAATGCCGGACTTGCCAACCAACCGGCCGTGTGGTCACATCGAACAGGGGAAAAACTCCGCCAGCAAGAGCGGGGTCAACAGTGAGGCGTATCGTGCCGGAAAAACCGGATCGGAATGCAATTGAAGTCGTAAACGTCAGTAAAATTTTCGGATCGGGTGAGGGGCAGGTTGCTGCCCTCGATACGGTCTCGGTATCCATCCGCGAGAATGAGTTCTTCACCCTGCTGGGACCATCCGGCTGCGGCAAGACCACGTTGCTGCGGCTGATTGCCGGCTTCGACTTTCCAACCGCCGGCGAAATCCTTCTCTACGGTCAGGACATCGCGCCGTTGCCGCCCTTCAAGCGGCCGGTCAACACCGTCTTCCAATCCTACGCGCTGTTCCCGCATATGACGGTCGCCGACAATATCGGCTTTGGCCTGGAAATGCTGGGCAAGCCGAAGGCCGAGATCAAGGCGCGCGTCGCCGAGATGCTGAAACTGGTGAAGATGGAGGCGCTGGCGGGTCGCCGAACCAGCCAGATCTCCGGCGGCCAGCAGCAGCGCGTGGCGCTCGCCCGGGCGCTGGCGCCGCAGCCCAAGGTGCTCCTGCTCGACGAACCGCTCTCGGCGCTCGACTACAAGCTGCGCAAGGAAATGCAGATCGAATTGAAGCGGCTGCAGCACGAGACCGGAATTACCTTCATCTTCGTCACCCACGACCAGGAGGAAGCGCTGACCATGTCGGACCGCATCGCGGTGATGTCGTCGGGCAAAATCCTGCAGGTCGGCTCGCCGCGCGACATCTACGACCGGCCGGCCGAGCGTTTCGTCGCCGACTTCATCGGCGAGTCGAACTTCCTCAAGGCGGATGTGGTTAGCGCGACTGGTGGCCGGGCGACGGTGAAGCTGCCGTCTGGTGTGGAAATCCCAGCCTCGCTGCCGGAAGGCTTCAGCCCCAGCGGCAAGGTCACCATCGTCGTGCGCCCAGAGCATGCGCAGTTGGGCACGGCCAGCCCGAGCGCTTCGCTGTCCGGCACCGTCGAAAACATCGTCTATCTCGGCACCGACACGCACTTTCATCTGCGCCTTGCCGGTGGCGAGCCGTTCATCGTGCGGCGTCAGAACAGCCGCGGCGCCGGTGACGGCTTCGTGCAGGGCGGCCAGATCGGCATCACGATCGGCAACGACGCCGCGCAAGTGCTGAAGGACTGATCATGGCGACCGCGGAACAAGTCGCCAAGGCAGCGGAGCGGCGTGATGTGCGCGACCGGTGGCTGCTGTCAGCGCCAGCCTTGCTGGTGATCTTCCTCGCCGCGACCGGCCCCTTGCTGATCGTGCTGATCTACTCGTTCCTGACGCCTGGCCCCTATGGCGATGTGAAGTGGCAGTTTTCGCCCGATGCCTGGCTGTCGGTGTTCATGGAACGCGACATTTTCGACGATACGCTTTCGCTTGCGGCAGCGCATGTCACCATCTTCTGGCGCTCGATCAAGCTGGCGGTGATAACGACGATCGCCACTTTGGCATTGGGGTTTCCAACCGCCTATTTCATGGCGACGCGCAGCGAGAAAACCAGGGATCTCTGGCTGTTCCTGATCACCATTCCGTTCTGGACCAACCTTCTGATCCGCACCTTCGCCGTGCTGCAGATCATCCGCAACGAAGGCATCATCAACACCATCCTTATCAAGCTTGGTATCGTCTCAGCGCCGGTGCAGATCCTCTTCACCGACACGGCGATTCTGATCGGCATGGCCTATGTCTATCTGCCGCTGATGGTGCTGCCGATCTATGCCAGCATGGAGAAGCTTGATTTTCGCCTCGTCGAGGCGGGCTACGACCTCTACGCGACCCGATTCAAGGTATTGCGGAAGATCATTTTCCCGCTGGTCAAACCCGGCGTCATTGCCGGCTCCATCCTGGTCTTCATTCCAGCCCTTGGCGCCTATGTGACGCCGAGCGTGCTTGGCGGCGGCAAGAATATGATGCTGTCCAACCTGATCGAATTGCAGTTCGGCCAAGGCCGCAACTGGCCGCTCGGCTCGGCGCTGTCGATCACGGTGATGATCATCGTCATGGTGGCGCTGCTTGCCTATGTGCGCAATGCCGGCAAGTCGGGGGCGCGGCATGGCTAAGAACTTTTCCATCAAGCACCAGACCGGCTTCACGGTGATCGCTGCGACCTGTTTTATCGTGCTCTATCTGCCGATCATCGTGCTGGTCGCCTATGCCTTCAACGCGGCGAACTCGACGTCCGAATGGGGCGGCTTTTCGATGCGCTGGTTCCAGTCGGCTTGGCAGAACGTGCAAGTTATCGACGCGACGCTACGCTCGTTCCAGATCGGCGCCGTCGCTGCGGTGCTGTCGACAATCTTTGCCACCATGGCCGCGCTCGCCACCACGCGCACCGCGTCCTATCCGGGCCTCACCTTCAAATATGCGGCGATCAACCAGCCGCTGATGGTGCCCGAGATCGTCACGGGCGTGGCGCTGCTGATCTTCTTCTCGCGCATCAAGATCTTCACCGGCTATTCCGGCATTGGCTATCTGATCGCCGCGCACACGGCGTTCTGCATCCCGTTCGCCTATCTGCCGATCCGGGCGCGGCTGGAAAACATGGACCTGACGCTGGAGCGCGCGGCCGCCGATCTGTACGCGACGCCTTGGAAGACCTTCCGCCGCATCACGCTGCCGCTTTTGTGGCCCGGCATACTGGCCGGACTGATGCTGGCCTTCGTCATCTCGCTCGATGACGTCGTCATCACCGAGTTTGTCAAATCGGGCGGCCAGGATACGCTGCCCACCTACATGCTCGGCCAGATCCGCCGCGGCATCACGCCTGAGATCAACGCGATATCGACCGCCTTCCTGCTGCTTTCGGTCGCGATCGTCACGTTGTTTTTCTTCGTCAGCAGGAAAAGAGACTGAACCGACAAATGGGAGCTAAAACCATGAACTGGAAAACAACGACAGCCGCCATGGGGTTGGCGCTGCTCGCAACGACGAGCCTGGCCCGCGCCGATGGCGAGCTGAACATCTACAATTGGGGCAACTATACCAGCCCCGACGTGATCAAAAAGTTCGAAGCCAAATACAACGTCAAGGTGACCATCACCGATTACGATTCCAACGATACGGCGCTCGCCAAGGTACGCCAGGGCGGCACCGGCTTCGACATCGCCGTTCCGTCGCAAACCTACGTGCCGATCTGGATCAAGGAGGGCCTCGTGCAGGAGACCGATCCGGGCAAGATGGAGAACTTCAAGAACGTGGCGCCGGAATGGGCCAATCCAGACTTCGACCCCGGCCGCAAATATTCCGTGCCGTGGGCGCTGGGCACCGTCGGCGTCGTCGTCAACACCGATGCCTACAAGGGACCAGCCGACAGCTGGGGCATCATCTTCAACACGCCGGACGAGCTGAAGGGCAAGACCAATGTCGTTCCCGAGATGAATGACGTTATCTTCGCGGCGATCAAATATGTCGGCGGCCAGCAGTGCACCGACGACAAGACGGTGCTGAAGAAGGTGCGCGACACGCTTGTCGCGGCCAAGCCGAACTGGATCGCCATGGAATACAACACCATCGAAAAGATGGGCGCCGGCGACTTCAAGGCGACCAGCGACTGGAACGGTTCGGCGCTGCGTCAGCGGCTGGCCAATCCGGCCATCCATTACAATTATCCGAAGGAAGGCTACGGCCTGTGGAGCGATAACGTCGTCGTTCTCAAGGAAGCCAAAAATGTCGAGAACGCCAAGCTGTTCCAGAACTTCATCATGGATCCGGAAAACGCGGCCGGCCTCTCGGCCTTCCACCGTTACGCAAACGCCATTACCGGCTCGGACAAATACATGCCGGCCGATATGAAGGATGCCCCGGAAGTCGTCATTCCGGAGGCTGCGAAGGCACAAGGCGAATTCCAGAAGATGTGCGCGCCTGAGATCCAGGACATCTACACCAAGATCTGGACCGAACTGCAGAAATAACCGCAGTCTGACAGACCCGGCGGCATGCGCCGCCGGGTCTTTTCTTTTCCGGAATGGCTTTCATGGACTCCTATCGCAACAGCGATCCGCGGCCGTCGATCATGCAGGGCTCGCCGCCTCAAATGGTGCTGCCGAAGCTCGACTGGGACCGGCCGCCATGGAATCGCTGGGCCTTCCAACACATCCGCGAATTCCTGCCGACCATCGAGGTCTGGCGCGGTAATGGCCATCGCCATCGTCTTGAGCGCGCAGAGACCGATCTCGACGCGCTGCCGGTGGAAGACAGCAAGGGCCGTCCGACGACGCTCGTTGGCCTGCTCGACGAGACCTACACGGACGGCTTCCTGGTGCTCAAAGACGGCAAGGTCGCCTATGAGCGCTATTTCAACGGCATGGCCGAGCGCACGCTGCATCTGTCGCAGTCGATGGCGAAGTCGGTAACAGGCACCGTATTCGGTATTCTGGTTGGGCGCGGCTTGATCGACCCGGCCAAACCGGTGAGCGCCTATCTGCCGGAGCTCGGCGCGACCGGCTGGGACGGCGCCAGCGTGCAGCATGTGCTGGATATGACCACCGGCGTGCGGTTTTCCGAGGAATACACCGACCGTTACTCCGACATCGGCCAGGTTGATGTCGCCACGGGCTGGAAGCCGGTGCCGCCGGACAGCGATCCGGATTTCCAATGGCCGCCGCATCTGTTCGAGTTGATCCTGCAGCTGAAGGACAAGGTGCGGCCGCATGGCGCCGCGTTCGAGTACCGCTCGATCGAGACCGACGTGCTTGCCTTCATCATGGAGCGGGTCACCGGTAAACGTCTGGCGCAGCTGGTGTCCGAGGAGCTGTGGCAGAAGCTCGGCGCCGACGAAAGCGCTTGCTTCACGGTCGACAGCGCCGGCTATGCGCTGGCCGATGGCGGCTTCAACGCGACGCTGCGCGATTACGCCCGCTTCGGCCAGCTGATCCTCGACAAGGGCCGCGGCATCGTGCCGGCCGACTGGATCGAGGCGACGCGCAACGGCAAGCATGGGCCGGACTTCAATCCGAGCCTGCCGGAGGGCAGCTATCGCAACCAGTTCTGGATCGAGAATCCGCGCACGCGCGCTTTGATGTGCCGAGGCGTGTTCGGGCAGATGATCCATATCGACTGGGACACCGGCATGGTCGTGGTCAAGCTTTCAAGCTATCCGGATTTCAGCAATGTCGCCTATTCGGTGGCAACGCTGAAGGCGGTGCACGCCATCGCCAAGGCGCTTGGTTGACCCACAACAAACCATCCCTCTGAGGAAACGTTCATGACCGGCAAGACTGCGTTCGAGACCCGCTACGGCTTTGCCCGCAATGAGGTGCTGCTCTCCAACTGGCGCGAAAGCCCGTTCAACCGCTGGTCGTTCCAGAACCTTGGCGAGCTGGTGCCGACCGCTCCCGTGGCGGCGACGCCGGGAAGCGTCGAAGCGCCGGTGCGGGACCTGAGCGGCCTGCTCGGCGAAAAGGTTTCGATCGCCAGCGCCCCGGAAACGGTGGCCGAATTCCTCACACGTTCGAGCAGCGACGCGCTGACGGTGATGAAGGCTGGCAAGGTCATCGGCGACTGGTTCGCGCCCAATATGGATTTCGGCGCCCGTCACATCATCTTTTCGATCAGCAAATCGGTCACCGCGATCATCGCCGGAATACTGGAAGGCGAGGGCGTGTTCGACCCGGAAGCGCCGGTGACCCAGTACATTCCGGAAGCCGCCGGTTCGGCCTATGCCGATGCAAGCTGCCGGCATGTGCTCGATATGAGCGTCAGCCTCGACTTCGAGGAGGCCTATCTCGATCCCGAAAGCGCCTTTGCCCGTTACCGTCGCGCTACGCTGTGGAATCCGGGCGGCGGCACTGAAAGCTTGCGCGAATTCATTCTGACCTTGCAGCGGCTCGAAGAACCGCACGGCAAAACCTTCCGCTACCGTTCGCCCAATTCCGATCTGCTCGGCCTGTTGCTCGAACGAGCTTCCGGCCAGCGCTTCCCGGACCTGATGCGCGAGAAACTGTGGCTGCCGCTGGGTGCTGTCAGCGAGGCTTCGATCGGCGTCGACATGGAAGGTACGGCGCGCACCGCCGGCGGCATTTCGGTGACGCCGCGCGACCTGGCGCGTATTGGCGAGATGGTGCGGCAGGGCGGCACGGCCAATGGGCGGCGCATCGTGCCGGAAGCCTGGGTGCACGATACGACTGTTGCCGGCGGCAGCGCGGAGGCTTGGCAGCGCGGCACGATGGTGCATCTGTTCCCGAAGGGCCGCTATCGCAACAAGTGGTACCAAACGGGTGCGGCAAACGGTGCTTTCTGCGGCATCGGCATCCACGGCCAATGGCTCTACGTCGATCCGAAGATGGAAGTGGTGATTGCAAAAATGGGGTCGCAGCCGGTGCCTGAAGATTATCCGCTCGAACGCGAGATCGTTGCCTTTTTCGAGGCGCTGAGCGGGATGGTCTGAGGACGAGCCAAAGCAAGGCGCTTTCCTGTGGACCTCTTTGACGCTTGAGAACACTGCGGTTGGCGTGACGGACATCAGCGCCTATGGTCGCCGCTCTTTGCGACAGGGACCAGCATGGCAGCAGACAGCAAACGCATCGCATCCATCATCGCGGCAGAGATCGGGGCGCGGCCGGAGCAGGCATCGGCAGCTATAGGGCTGCTCGATGAGGGCGCGACGGTGCCGTTTGTGGCGCGCTACCGCAAGGAGGTCACCGGCGGGCTCGACGACACCCAATTGCGCGACCTTGCCGAGCGATTGGCCTATCTGCGCGAACTCGATGCGCGCCGCGATACCATTCTCGGTTCGATCCGCGAGCAGGGCAAGCTGACCGAAGAACTTGAGGCCAAAATTGTGGCTGCCGCCACCAAGGCTGAACTGGAAGACATCTACCTGCCCTACAAGCCCAAGCGGCGCACCAAGGCCGAGATCGCCCGGGAGCGCGGACTGGGGCCATTGGCGGAGGCTATTTTGGCCAACCGGTCGTTGGTGCCCGCCGAGGCGGCGCTGGCTTATGTGACCGAGGATGTGACCGACGCCAAGGCCGCACTGGAAGGCGCACGCGACATCCTGTCGGAACAGTTCGCGGAAAATGCCGATCTGGTCGGCAAGCTTCGCACCTACATGAAGGAGCGCGCTTTCATGCGTGCCCGTGTCGTCGACGGTAAGCAGGAGGCCGGGGCGAAATTCTCCGACTATTTCGAGCATGTCGAGCGCTGGGCCAATGTTCCGAGCCACCGTGCGCTGGCCATGCTGCGCGGCCGCAACGAAGAGGTGTTGTCGCTCGACATAGAGGTCGATGCCGACGATGCCTCGCCGGTGAAGCCGGTCGAGCGGATGATCGCCAATGCCTACGCCATCGGCGGCAGCCTGCCGGGCGACCGCTGGCTGATGGAAGTCGTCGGCTGGACCTGGCGGATCAAGCTTTCGCTGCACCTGACGCTCGATTTGATGCGTGACCTGCGCGAGCGGGCGGAGGAAGAGGCGATCCATGTCTTTGCACGCAACCTCAAGGATTTGCTTCTGGCGGCACCCGCCGGCTCGCGGCCGACCATGGGGCTCGATCCCGGCATCCGCACCGGCGTCAAGGTCGCGGTGGTAGATGGCACCGGCAAGGTGCTGGCGACGACGACCGTCTATCCATTTCCGCCGCGGAACGATGTGCGCGGCACACAGGCCCATCTCGCAGCACTCATCCGCCAGCATAAGGTCGAGCTGATCTCGATCGGCAACGGCACCGGCAGCCGCGAGACTGAAAAGCTGGTCGCCGACATGCTGTCCGACATGCCTTCGGATGGTGGGCCAAAGCCGCTCAAGGTGATCGTCAGCGAGGCCGGCGCCTCGGTCTATTCGGCCTCGGCGACAGCGGCGGCTGAGTTTCCCGGGCTCGACGTGTCGCTGCGCGGTGCGGTGTCGATCGCCAGGCGCCTGCAGGACCCGCTCGCCGAACTGGTCAAGATCGAGCCGAAATCCATAGGCGTCGGCCAGTACCAGCATGACGTCGACCAGTACCGGCTTGGCCGCTCGCTGGAGGCGGTGGTGGAGGACGCGGTGAATGCTGTCGGCGTCGATCTCAACACCGCCTCGGCGCCGCTCTTGGCCCGCGTGTCAGGCCTAGGCGCTTCGCTTGCCGACGCCATTGTCGCGCATCGGGATGCGACCGGGCCGTTCGCCAGCCGCAAGGAACTGCTCAAGGTAGCGCGGCTCGGCCCGCGCGCGTTCGAACAGTCCGCAGGCTTCCTGCGCATTGCCAATGGCAGCGAGCCGCTCGACGCCTCGTCGGTCCATCCGGAAGCCTATGGCGTGGCCAAGAAGATCGTCGCTGCCTGCGGCCGCGATGTGCGCTCGCTGATGGGCGACAGCGCAGCGCTCAAGGCGCTCGATCCGCGAGTCTTCGTCGACGAACGCTTCGGCCTGCCGACGGTGCGCGACATCATTGCCGAGCTGGAAAAGCCCGGCCGCGACCCGCGCCCCGGCTTCAAGACCGCAACCTTTGCCGATGGCATCGACGACATCAAGGATCTGAAGCCCGGCATGCTTCTGGAAGGCACCGTTACCAATGTCGCTGCCTTCGGCGCCTTCGTCGATATCGGCGTGCACCAGGACGGGCTGGTGCATGTCTCGCAACTGGCCGACCGTTTCATCAAGGACGCGCATGAGGTGGTGAAGGCCGGCAACGTGGTGAAGGTGCGGGTCGTCGATGTCGACATCAAGCGCAAGCGCATCGCGCTGTCCATGCGCAAGGACGGCGGCGAGGGCGGGACGCCGAAGGGGCCGCGCGACAATGGCGGCGGCAAGCCGGCGCAACCTTCGCCGATGCCGCAGCGTCAGCCGGTACGACCGGCACAGCAAGGCGCGTTTGGCGCAGCACTGGCCGATGCCTTGAAGCGGAAGTAGCCTCGAATGGTTCCTTGCAATCGCTAGAGCGTTATCTACCATCCTTGTGTGGAGATACGCGCGATATGGCAAGTTTCGAGAAAGTGAGTGTCCAAGAGTTGGGGCGTCTTTCGGACGAGGCCATGGCGAGTGGCAGTTCGGGCGATGGAGACCAGGCTTTCGCCCGGATCAAAAGCAAGCTCGATGCGAAAGTTGCCGAACGCAAGTCGCAAAAACGCTGCGCTTCCAGCCGGAAACCGAGCCGATGAAGCGGAAGTAGCTACCAGGCCAGAACGGCCGGTTCCTTCTCAACCTGGCTCAGCAGCCAGTCGCGAAAGCTGACGACGGGCGGGTGGCCGCGCTTGTCGTTCGGGACGACGAGGTAGTAGGCGCTGCGGCTTTGCATCGGCTGTCCCGGCGCCGGCACGAGCTGACCGCGCTGCAATTCGCCGGCGATAAGAACTTGCGGCAGGAGCGCGACGCCAAGCCCCGCCATGCAGGCTTGGGCAACGGTGCCGAATTGCTCGAACTGCATGCCGGGTCCGATCGGTGCGCTCAAGCCCTGTTCCTCGAACCATTCGCCCCAGGCCCCGGGACGCGTCGCCATGTGCAGCAGCGGCAGGCGGCTGATGTCGGCCGCGGTGGTGATATCGCGGCTGGCAAGGAAGTCTGGCGAGACCACCGGCATTACGGTCTCGCGCATCAGAAGCGTGGAGTCGGCGTCCGGCCAGTCGGGCTGGCCATGATGGATGGCGGCGTCGAGCCGCTCGCGGGCGAAGTCGAAGCGGCCGATGCGGGTGACAAAGTTGATGGTGATGTCAGGGTTTTCTGCGACGAAATCCGGGATCAGCGGCATCAGCCAACGCGTGCCGAAGGTCGGCAGTATGGCGAGGTTCAGCATGCCGCTATGCCGATTGCTCATCAATCCGAGCGCCGCGTCGCGCAATTGCCCGAGTGCCGCCCGCACGGCTTCGGCATAGATTTCGCCCGCCGTGGACAGCCGAACATTGCGGCTGTCGCGCTCGAACAGCCGGCGGCCGAACTGTTCCTCCAGAAGGGCTATCTGGCGGCTGACGGCCCCTTGGGTCAAATCGAGTTCCTGGGCGGCAGCGGTGAAGGAGCCAAGGCGGGCCACGGACTCGAAGGCGGCAAGGGCGCTGGTGCTGGGCAAAAGCCGGCGTTGGACGTTCATGATCCATTACTAAACCTCATTGATCTGTGATGCAAATTTTGTTTGATTTTTCCGAAGCGGAGGCGGATAAGCCCGAGCACTTCAAGATTTTGGGAGAGAGCGAAGCCATGGCCGCCGACAAGAACGCGTTCGTCTGGGAAGACCCCTTCCTGATCGAGAACCAGCTTTCCGAGGATGAGCGCATGGTGCGCGATGGCGCGGCCGCTTTTGCCGCGGACAAGCTCGCGCCGCGCATCGAGGAGGCCTATCTCGAGGAAAAGACCGATGCCGGCATCTTTCGCGAGATGGGCGAGGCCGGCCTGCTCGGCATCACCATTCCCGAGGAATATGGCGGGCTCGGCGCCAATTACGTCACCTACGGGTTGGTGGCGCGCGAGGTCGAGCGGGTCGATTCCGGCTACCGGTCGATGATGTCGGTGCAATCGTCGCTGGTAATGTACCCCATCCATGCCTATGGCTCGGAAGAACAGCGCAGGAAATATCTGCCGAAGCTGGCCTCGGGGGAATGGATCGGCTGCTTCGGCCTGACCGAGCCGGATGCGGGTTCCGATCCCGGCGGCATGAAGACGCGGGCCGAGAAGACCGCGAACGGCTACAGGATTTCCGGCTCGAAAATGTGGATCTCCAACGCGCCGATCGCCGACGTGTTCGTCATCTGGGCGAAGCTCAAGGGCGACAGCGGCAAGGACGAAATCCGCGGTTTCGTGCTGGAGAAGGGCATGAAGGGGCTGTCGGCGCCGAAGATCGGCGGCAAGCTCAGCCTTAGGGCCTCGATCACCGGCGAGGTGGTGATGGAAGGCGTCGAGGTTGGCGAAGACGCGCTGCTGCCCAACGCCAGGGGCCTCGGCGGCCCATTCGGCTGCCTCAACCGGGCCCGCTACGGCATTTCCTGGGGCGCGATGGGCGCGGCCGAGGATTGCTGGCACCGGGCCCGGCAGTATGGTCTCGACCGCAAGCAGTTCGGCAAGCCGCTCGCCGGCACGCAGCTGTTCCAGAAGAAGCTCGCCGATATGCAGACCGAGATCGCGCTGGGCCTGCAGGCCAGCTTGCGGGTCGGAAGGCTGATGGACGAGGGCAAGATGGCACCGGAGATGATCTCGATCGTCAAGCGCAACAATTGCGGCAAGGCGCTCGACATCGCGCGCCAGGCCCGCGACATGCATGGCGGCAACGGCATCCAGATCGGCTACCACGTTATGCGCCACGCGCAGAACCTGGAGACGGTCAACACCTATGAAGGCACGCATGACGTGCATGCGCTGATCCTTGGCAGGGCTCAGACGGGGATACAGGCGTTTTTCTAAGCTGTGCCGAATTCAAGTGAGGCCGGCCGGCAAATGGCCGATATCTGCGCTTCCGGTGCTCGCGTACCAAAAGTACGCTCTGCTCCGGTTCTCGGTATCAGCCATTTTCGACTCGGCCTGACCTGAATCTCGGCACAGCGTAGCCGGCTTCGGCTGCTTAATTTAGGTGCAGCGCAACATCTCTGCTTGGAGAATGGCCAATAGATGTGTCAGGGTTCGGCTGAAGAAACGCCGATCTCCGGGGCCCCATGGCAATACTGGCAGCCGTCTACCACCTGACCCATTACAAATATGACCGGCCGGTGGTTCTCGGGCCCCAGGTCATCAGGCTGCAGCCGGCACCGCATTCCCGCACCAAGGTGCTCAGCCATTCACTGAAGGTCGGGCCGGCGAACCACTTCGTCAATCTGCAGCAGGACCCCTACGGCAATTTCCTCGCCCGCTTCGTCTTCCCGGAACCGGTGACGGAATTGAAGATCGAGGTCGACCTCGTCGCCGACATGACGGTCTACAATCCGTTCGATTTCTTCGTCGAACCATCGGCCGAGACCTTCCCGTTCGAGTACCCCGAAGACATCAGGGACGATCTCGCCATCTACCGCACGCCGGAGCCGGCGGGGCCGCTGCTGTCTGCTTTCCTCGCAAACATCGACCGTAGCGCCACCAATACCGTCAACTTCGTCGTCGACCTCAATGCGCGGCTGCAGCGCGAAATCGCCTATATCGTGCGGATGGAAACCGGCGTGTTCTCGCCGGAGGAAACGCTGGCCACGAAAAAGGGATCGTGCCGGGATTCGAGCTGGCTGCTGGTGCAAATCCTCAGGAATCTCGGCCTCGCCGCGCGTTTCGTCTCCGGCTATCTGATCCAGCTGAAGCCCGATCTGGTCGCGCTCGATGGCCCAGCCGGAACCGCCGTCGATTTCACCGACCTGCACGCCTGGTGCGAGGTCTATCTGCCGGGCGCCGGCTGGATCGGCTTCGATCCGACGTCCGGCCTGCTCACCGGCGAAAGCCATGTGCCGCTGGCGGCCACGCCGCATTTCCGCAACGCCGCGCCCATTTCCGGCATGGCGAGCTTTGCCAATGTCGAGTTCGGCTTCGACATGCGTGTCGACCGCATTGCCGAACATCCGCGCATCACCAAGCCATTCTCGGACGAAAGCTGGCAGGCGCTGGATGCGCTGGGCAACAAGGTCGACGCCGCACTTCAAGCGGGTGATGTCAGGCTGACCATGGGCGGCGAGCCGACCTTTGTGTCGATCGACGATTTCGAGTCCGCCGAGTGGAACACCGCCGCCGTCGGCCCGACCAAGCGCGAAAAGGCCGATGCGCTGATCCGTAAATTGCGCGAACGCTTCGCGCCGGGCGGCTTCCTCCATTACGGCCAGGGCAAGTGGTATCCGGGCGAAAGCCTGCCGCGTTGGACCTTTTCGCTCTATTGGCGCACCGATGGCCAGCCGGTATGGAGCGATCCGTCGCTGATCGCGCGCGAAAAGAGCGATGCGAAGGTCGGGCCGCAGCAAGCCGAAAGCTTACTGACGGCAATCGCCGGCGAACTCGGCATCGACAAGGCGATGGTCAGCGAGGCCTATGAGGACCCGGCCGAATGGCTGCTGAAGGAAGGCAAGCTGCCCGACAATGTCGATCCGTCCAACTCCAAGCTGGAAGACCCGGAAGAGCGCAGCCGCATGGCGAAAGTGTTCGAGCGCGGGCTGACCAAGCCGTCCGGCTACGTGCTGCCGGTGCAGCGCTGGAACAGCCAGGCTTCGGACCCGCGCTGGCGCTCGGAGAAGTGGAAGACACGGCGCGGGCGGCTGTTCCTGGTGCCGGGCGATTCCCCTGTCGGTTACCGCCTGCCGCTGGGCACGCTGCCCTATGTGCCGCCGGCGCAGTTCCCCTATATCGTGCCGGTCGATCCGTCGCTGCCGCGTGGACCGCTGCCGGCGCGGGAAGCCATACTGCCAGAACCGGCTCCGGCCGAACTGGAAGGCGCCGACGAGATGGCGCGGCGCCAGCAGGCGGTATCGTTCACTGCGACGACCGGTCAGCAAGACCGGGTCGAGCAGGAGATCACCGAGATCGGCGGCGCGGTGCGTACAGCACTTTCGGTCGAGCCGCGCGACGGCAGGCTGTGCGTCTTCATGCCGCCGGTCGAGGCGCTGGAAGACTATCTGGAGCTCGTCGCAGCCGCAGAAAACGCGGCCAAGGCGATCGGCCTTTCCGTGCATATCGAAGGCTATGGACCGCCGCACGATCCGCGCCTCAACGTCATCAGGGTGGCACCCGATCCCGGCGTCATCGAGGTCAACATCCATCCGGCTGCCAACTGGCAGGACTGCGTGGCGACGACGACGGCGATCTACGAGGAAGCACGGCAGACGCGGCTTGGCGCCGACAAGTTCATGATCGACGGCCGCCACACCGGTACCGGCGGGGGCAACCATGTCGTCGTCGGCGGCGCGACGCCCAATGACAGCCCGTTCCTGCGCCGGCCCGATCTGTTGAAGAGCCTGGTGCTGCAATGGCAGCGGCGCCCGTCGCTGTCCTATCTATTCTCCGGCCTGTTCATCGGCCCGACCAGCCAGGCGCCGCGCTTCGACGAGGCGCGGCACGATTCGCTTTACGAACTCGAGATCGCGATGGCGCAGGTGCCGCATCCGGGCCAGGGCAACCCACCGCTGCCTTGGCTGGTCGACCGACTGTTCCGAAATCTGTTGACTGACGTCACCGGTAATACGCACCGCTCGGAAATCTGCATCGACAAGCTGTTTTCGCCCGATGGCCCGACCGGCCGGCTTGGGCTTGTTGAGTTCCGCGGTTTCGAGATGCCGCCCAATGCGCGCATGTCGCTGGCGCAGCAATTGCTGGTACGCGCCATCATCGCCCGTGCGTGGAACAACCCGCTTGATGGCCGCTTCGTGCGCTGGGGCACCTCGCTCCATGACCGTTTCATGCTGCCGCATTATGTCTGGGCGGATTTCCTCGACATGCTCGACGACCTCAAGCTCAACGGTTTCGAATTCCGGCCGGAATGGTTCGATGCCCAGCTGGAGTTCCGCTTTCCGTTCTGCGGCGAAGTCCAGCACGCCGGCATCAAGCTGGAACTGCGGCAGGCGCTGGAGCCGTGGCATGTCATGGGCGAGCAAGGCGCAATCGGCGGCACTGTGCGTTTCGTCGACTCCTCGGTCGAACGGCTGCAGGTCAGGACCGAAGGCCTCAACCCGGAACGTCATGCCATTGTCTGCAATGGCCGAATCGTGCCGATGAAGGTCACCGACAATCGCGAGGTCGCGGTGGCCGGTGTGCGCTTCAAGGCCTGGCAGCCTTCGTCGGGCCTGCATCCGGCGCTGCCGGTCAACACGCCTTTGGTCTTCGACATTTACGACCGTTGGTCGGGGCGGGCGGTGGGCGGCTGCGTCTACCATGTCGCGCATCCAGGTGGGCGCAGCTACGACACTTTCCCGGTCAACGGCAATGAGGCCGAGGCGAGGCGTCTCGCCCGCTTCGAGCCGCGCGGCCATACGCCGTCGGCCTATGTGCTGCGCAATGAAGAAGCCTCTGAAGACTTCCCCATGACCCTTGACCTCAGGCGGCCAGCAAGACTCTGATCAGCGATGGCAAAGGGGAATCAGAAAAAGGTCCGCGGCAAGCCGCTGAGGCACAGTCTGCTGGAGCACTACCAGCCGATTGACGGCGTCGTCGACGAGATGGTCGATGCTTCGGGCCATCCGCGTCCGGCCTGGGCGCCCTTCATCGAGGCGCTGGAGGAGCTGGGTCCCGAAAAGCTCGGCCAGCGCTTTGCCCGCGCCGACCAGTATCTGCGCGATGCCGGGGTCTACTACCGCGTCTACGACAAGGCCGGCGCCAATGAGCGCGAATGGCCGTTGGCGCATATCCCGCTGCTGATCGAAGACAAGGAATGGGCAGGGATCAGCGCCGGTCTCGTCCAGCGGGCCGACCTTTTCGAGGAGATAGTCGCTGATATCTACGGGCCGAACCGGCTGATCGAGAAGGGAATCCTGCCGGCAGGCCTGATTGCGGCGAGCCCCGAATATTTGCGCCCCGTCGTCGGCACCATGCCGGCCAGCGGTCATTTCCTGCATTTTTGCGCCTTCGAGCTCGGCCGTGGGCCGGATGGAAGCTGGTGGGTGCTGGGCGACCGCACGCAGGCGCCGTCGGGCGCCGGCTTTGCGCTGGAAAACCGCGTCGCCACGACGCGGGCTTTGTCCGACATCTATGGCGAGATGGATGTGCATCGCCTGGCCGGTTTCTTCCGTCGCTTTCGCGATGCTCTGATCGGCATGGCGAAGGAGAATGACGGCCGCGTCGCCATTCTGACGCCGGGGCCGCTCAACGAGACCTATTATGAGCACGCCTATATCGCCCGCTATCTCGGCATCATGCTGCTCGAGGGCGAGGATCTGACCGTCTCCGGCGGTAAGCTGATGGTGCGCACGGTTTCCGGGCTGATGCCGATCAGCGTGCTGTGGCGGCGGCTCGATGCCGCCTTTGCCGATCCGCTGGAACTGAGGTCGGACTCGCATATCGGCACGCCGGGGCTGGTCGAGGCGATCCGCCGCGGCACGGTGTCTACGGTCAATGCGCTGGGGTCGGGCTTGATGGAAACCCGGGCGCTGCTCGCCTTCCTGCCGAAGATTTCGCGCGCATTGCGCGGCGAAGAACTTCTGTTGCCAAGCGTGGCCACCTGGTGGTGCGGGCAAGCAACCGAACGGGCCCATGTGCTTGCCAATATCGATCGCATGGTGATCGGTCCGGCGCTGTCGACGCGGCTGGCCTTCGAGGATGACGGCCAGACCAGGCTCGGTTCGGCACTGACGCCGGAGGAGCGCATCGCGCTGATTGCGCGCATCGGGAGCGATGGCAGCGGTTTCGTCGGCCAGGAAGCGGTGACGCTGTCGACGACGCCGGTCTATGTCGGCGGCTGGCTGGAACCGCGACCGGCAAGCCTGCGCGTTTATCTGGCGCGCACGCCCGATGGCTGGACGGTAATGCCCGGCGGTTTCGCCCGTGTCGGCCTGTCGCTCGACCCGACGGCCATCGCCATGCAGCGCGGCGGCCAGGCGGCCGACGTCTGGGTGGTCAGCGACCGGTCGGTCGAGCGCGAGACGCTGCTGCCGCAGGAGCATGACAGCTTCGTCCGCACCATGCCGGGGAGCCTGCCCAGCCGCGCGGCGGAAAACCTGACCTGGCTCGGCCGCTATATCGAGCGCTCGGAAGATACGGTGCGTATCCTGCGCGCCTATCATGTGCGGCTGGCCGAGACGTCCGATCCTGACATGCTGCTGCTCGCCGATATCAGGGACTATCTCGAACCCTTCGGCATCGATCTCGAAGCGGCCATTCCGCCCGGATTGATCGGCACGCTGGACAGCGCCGTCTACAGCGCCGGACAGATCCGCGACCGCTTTTCGCCCGATGGCTGGCTGGCGCTGAAGGACCTGTCGAAGACCATTCATCAGTTCGCCACCACGGTGGCGCCGGGTGACGACGCGACACGGGCGATGACGGTCATGCTGCGCAAGCTCGCCGGTTTCTCCGGCCTGTTGCACGAGAATATGTACCGTTTCACCGGCTGGCGTTTCCTCGAGATCGGCCGGCGGATCGAGCGCGGCATCCAGATCGCCCGTACGCTAGCCCGACTGACAAGGTCCGGTGCGCCGGACGGCTCGCTCGACATGATGCTGGAGATCGGTGACAGCGTCATGACCCACCGCCGGCAATATCCGGTGCGGGCCGGACGGCGCACGGTGATCGACCTCTTGGCGCTCGACCCACTCAACCCGCGCTCGATCCTGTTCCAGCTCGAACGGCTGAAGGCGGAGATCGGCCTGTTGCCCTCGGTCGGCCCGGAGGGGCAGATGTCGCTGGCGGCCAAGGAAATCCTGCAGCTCAACACGGCAATTGCCGTCATGGAGCCATCGGAGATGTCGGCGGAGGTGCTGGACGATCTCGCAACTGAGATCGGCAACCTCTATAGCAGCCTGGCTAAAGCGTATTTCGGTTAACATGCTGTACGATATCAGGCTTCATCTCAGCTACGATTATGACGCCGCGGCCGGCGGCAGCCGGCATCAGGTGCGTGTATTGCCGCCGACCATTGCCGGCGTGCAGCGCGTGATCGCGGCCTCGCTTTCGTTTGTGCCGACCCCATCTGAGCGCACGGATTTTGCCGATTTCTTCGGCAACAATGTCACCGCGATCGCCTTTCGCGACGTCCATGACGGGCTCGACATCAGAATGAGCGCGCGCGTGTCGGTGTCACGGCCGGAGCCTGGGCTCGACGTGTCGCCCGATCTGCAGCGCCTGCGGGAAGAACTCGGCGCCGTACGGTCACTGGCGCCGGATGCACCGCATCACTTTCTCGCCGCCAGCGATCATGCCGGCATCGATGCGGCGATCACCGCCTATGCCCGCGACAGCGCCGGCGGCTCGACGGTCGGCATGGCCATCGATCTGTGCAACCGCATCCACCGCGATTTCACCTATGACGGGGAAGCGACCACGGTGCGTACCGGGGCCAGCGATGCCTTCGGTTTGAAGCGGGGCGTCTGCCAGGACTTCTCCCACATCATGATTGCCGGCCTGCGCGGGCTAGGTATTCCTGCGGGTTATGTCAGCGGCTTCCTGCGCACCATTCCACCGAAAGGGAAGCCGCGGCTCGAAGGCGCCGATGCCATGCATGCCTGGGTCAAGGTGTGGTGTGGGCGCGATGCCGGCTGGCAGGAATTCGACCCGACCAATGGCATGCGGGCCAGCAACGACCACATCACCGTTGGCTATGGCCGCGACTATTCCGACGTGGCTCCGATCGTCGGCGTGCTGAAAACCACCGGCGGCCAGGTCGGCGACCAGGCCGTCGACGTCATTCCGGTCGCGCTTGAGAAGGCCTGACAGCCTCGAAGCACAGCTTCTCAACTACGGCGATGCCCGTTATGCTCGGTTGAAACTTCGGGGAGGATCGGTCGGCAGGCATGCTGATGCGGAGTTCGGTATTGACGGCAATCAGTGTCATCATCCCGGCGCACAATGCGGCGGCAACCATAGCGGCCACGCTGGCCTCGCTTCGTTCCGAAGCCGAGGTTATCGGCGAGGTGCTGCTGGTCGACGATTCCTCCTCGGACGGGACGGCAGAAGCCGCGCTGAATGCCGCCACGCAATTCTCGTTGCCGTTGCGCGTGCTCAAGAGCAGCTGCCGGGACGCGGGCGGCTCCCGCAATGTGGCGCTGGCGCAGGCGCAATGCTCCTGGATCTACCTGATCGACGCCGACGACTTGCATCTGGAGGGCGGGCTGCGGTCGATGCTGGTCCGGGCGGGGGGCAACCGGCCGCCGACATGGTGATCGGCGCCTACCGTCGGCGCACCGATGGCGAGAACCGGAACCTCAAGCTTCCAGCCGGCTACATAGAAGACGGTATAGCCAATGCCTCGGCCTATCTGGAAGGTCACATTCGCTCGATCGCCGTGGGCAGTGCGCTGGTTTCCCGGCGGGTCGTCGGCGACACGCGCTTCCCGACCGGGCTTGCCTATGACGAGGACACGCTGTTCTGGTCCAGGCTGATGGGCAGGGCGTCGCTTGCCCTGATCGTGCATCCCGTCATGATCTACCACGTTTCGGCAGTGCGTTCTGATGATCGCTTCATCACCAGGCCGGTGCGCCGCTTTCTCGACTGGCGGCTGGCGCTGCGCGAGCTGACTGACTGTGGCATCCCACTGTCGTCGCTAAAGACCAGGGAGGGGCTGGTCGCCCTCAAGATCGCCCGGGTTCACTATGCGCGCGGTGATCTGGAGACGGCGGCGCGGTTCCTGAGGATCGCGGCGGCGGCGCCGAAGGTGCGGTCGAACACCTGGCGCTGCAGGCGCTACCAGCTGAAGCTGGCGCTGCGGCGCTGGTTTTCCTCTCCGCGCGTCCAGTTGCAACGTGCCTGAATCAGCCCCGCCGCAGCTTGCCGTCATTGTCATCGGCTATCGCGCGCCGGCTCAAATCGTCGAGGCGGTGACATCCCTGCTGGATCAGGATGAGCCGCTCGAGATCATGGTGGTCAACTCGGGCGGAGGCGAGGTCATGGCGCTGCTGACCGGCGCCGGGGTCAAGGTGCCAGTGATCGAGGTCGGTCGAAGGCTGTTTGTAGGCGCAGCCCGCAATCTCGGCATTGCGGCCACCAAAGCGCCTTTCGTTGCCTTTCTTGCCGATGATTGCCTCGCCTGTTCGGGCTGGGCCGAGACACGGATGCAGCGGCATCTGGCTGGCGACCGCGCCGTGGCGAGCGCGATGGTGAATAGCCATCCGCGCAATCTGATCGCCTGTGCGGCTAATCATGTTCATGCGACGGCTTCCCGGTCTGCCGTCGGATCGTGCGCTGCGTTACGGCGTGTCGTTCGATCGGCGGCTGTTCGATGAATTTGGCTTGTTCGATGAAACCATGCCTGCTGCCGAAGACACCGAATTCCTGGGGCGGCTGCCGCAGGAACTGCAGCCGGTGTGGGAGCCTAAGGTGCAAACCGTTCATCGCAACGAAACCCGGCTGTCCAGATTGCTTGCCGATCAGTACAGGCGCGGCTGTCGCCGCGGCGATTACCTCGCAGCGTCCGCCCTGAACACTCCGTTTCGGTGTTTTCGCGACACGTTTCGCGATCGGCGGAATGCCCGCAAGCTGGCGAAGATCGGGCTTTCCGATCGGGATAGAACTTTCGCGATGATGTCGATGCCAATTGTCTGGCTTGCCCTGCTGGTCAAATCCGTGGGTGTCTATATTGGCGTGCGAAATCGCGTGAAAGCGGCAACAAGAAAATGATAACGAGCCAAATCAAGCCTCGACGCTGGCGACGGAGCCGACTGTTCTGGACGCGCCAGAGAACGGTCGCAGTTTTCAGCTATCGTTATGACGCGCATCTGGTTGCCGATCTGATCACCAATATCGATCCGGCCGTTGACGGCTGGATTGCCTATGACGATCGCGGGGCGACCGGCGTGTTCAGCAGCGAGCCGCAGCGGCGGCGGATCTTACTCGACGCAGCGCATGAAGCTGCCGCCGACTGGATCCTGGCTATTGATCCCGATGAGCGGCTGGAACGCGGTACCGCGGAGCGGATCGGACAGCTGACGGGGGATTACAGGCGCATGGCCTGGGGGTTCCGGCTCCGCGAATTGTATTCGCCGACCGAGTACCGGGTCGACGGGCTGTGGGCCGAAAAGTTCCAGTATCGTCTGTTCAGAGCCTACGATCCGGCGAAGTACCGACCAGAGGACCTGCACGGGCTCTGGTATCCTCCCGATCTTGGTTTCAAGGCCCGCAACAGCGGGCTCAACCTCTATCATTTAAAGATGATGGAGCCGAAGCGGCGGATCGCCCGCCGCAATCTCTACCACCACCTTGATCCAAAGGGGCTCCTGCAGGATGTGGGCTATGACTACCTTGCCGATGAGGCAGGGGCCGTGTTCGAACAGATTCCGCCCGGGCGCGACTACCATCCGCCTCACGTCGACGATGGCGGCCTCTGGATGGCTGTGCCGGCTGGTGCCACCATTGGTGGACCCGACCACATTCCATAGCAACGGGGTGGAACCAGCAGTCGGCTTGGCGCTTATCTACGAGAAAAATTTCGTGGAGCGGGCATGCTTGACAAATCTGGGACGCCATCCGGCCGGTCGGCTGCCGGACGGGGGGACGATGGAGCGCCGAAGAACGGCGCGCAGACCGCTGCCGAACAGGCCTCGCTCACCTATATCAGCGACAGCGAGCCGGGGATCCGGCGCCTGAAGGCGGGCGAAGGCTTTTCCTACAAGGGCGCGAAAGGACAGGCCGTCGGCGCGGCAGCCATTGCCCGCATCAAGGCGCTGGCCATTCCGCCGGCATGGACGGATGTGTGGATCTCGCCCGATCCCGCCGGCCACATCCAGGCGACCGGCCGCGACCAGCGCGGGCGCAAACAGTACCGATACCATCCGCTGTGGGCCGCCGAGCGCGACGGCGCCAAATACTCCAGCCTTGTCGCCTTTGCCGAAAGCCTGCCGGAGCTGCGCCGCCGGATCGATGCCGATCTGCGCCGCCGTGGCCTGCCGGCCGAGCGCGTCGTGGCGGCAATTGTCTGGCTGCTCGACAACACGATGATCCGGGTCGGCAATGCCGCCTATGCCCGCGACAACAAGAGCTTTGGGCTGACGACGCTACGCGACCGCCACGTCGACATCAAGGGATCGAGCCTGCGCTTTGCCTTCAAGGGCAAGTCCGGCAAGGAATGGAAATTGAAGCTGGTCGACCGCCGCATCGCCCGGGTCGTGCGCGGCGCGCAGGATATTCCGGGGCAGCAACTGTTCCAATATCTCGACGAGGATGGCGAGAGGCATGGAGTGCGCTCCGACGATGTCAACCGCTATATCCGCGACGCGATCGGCGCCAATTTCAGCTCCAAGCATTTCCGCACCTGGGGCGGCACCATCCATGCCGCGTCGCTGTTTGCGCGGACGGAGCTTCCCGAAAGCCAGGCGCAGACCAAGCGTGTAATGAACGCCGTCATCGACAAGGTGGCCGAGCGGCTCGGCAACACACGCGCCGTCTGCCGCAAATGCTACATCCATCCACAGGTTTTCGAAGCCTGGGTGGAAGGGCGGCTGCTTAGCGAAATGACCGAGGCCAACAAGCGCAAGCGATCGATAGACGGTCTCGATGATGAAGAGGCTCTTGTGCTGAGATGGTTGAAGGCAAGCGAAGGCTGACAAAAATGGCGTAACTTTTTTGTCGACGCCATGTCGGCATAGGCCCTACTGTTTCGTCCTTTGAGACAGAAAAGGACGTCCCATGCTCTACGCTATCCTCTGCTATGCCTCCGAAGATGTCGTCTCCTCCTGGAGCAAGGCACAGGATGACGAGGTCATGGCAAAGCTCATGCATGTGCAGGAAAAATACGCTCAAGCCGGCCGGCTTGGGCCGGTGGCGCGGCTTTTGCCCACCACCGCCGCGACGACGCTGCGCAAGGTCAAGGGCGAATCGGTCGTCATCGACGGCCCGTTTGCCGAGACCAAGGAACAGTTCCTCGGCTTCTACACGCTGGAATGCGCCGATCTCGACGAGGCCGTCGACTTCGCGCGCGAGCTTTCCGAGGTCAATCCCAGCGGCGGATCCTATGAGATCCGACCGGTTTCCGTCTTCAACCCAACCAGAGTAGCCACATGACAGACCTCGCCTGGATAAGCTCGGCGATCAGCGCTGCCCGCCCGCAGGCTATGGGTGCGCTGCTGCGCTATTTCCGCAATCTCGATACGGCGGAGGAAGCTTTCCAGGACGCGTGCCTGAGGGCACTCAAGAACTGGCCGCAGAACGGGCCGCCGCGCGATCCTGCGGCCTGGCTGATCTTTGTCGGCCGCAACACCGGCATCGACGCGGTGCGCAAGCGCGCCAAGCAGGCGCCGATGCCGGAAGAGGACCAGATCTCGGACCTGGAAGATGCCGAGAGCGATATCGCCGAACGGCTGGACGGCGCGCACTACCGCGATGACATATTGCGGCTCTTGTTCATCTGCTGCCATCCGGATCTGCCGCCTACGCAGCAGATCGCGGTGGCGCTGCGCATCGTCTCCGGTCTCACCGTCAAGCAGATCGCGCGTGCGTTCCTGGTCGGCGAAAGCGCCATGGAACAGCGTATCACGCGCGCCAAGGCGCGCATTGCCGATGCCGGCGTGCCATTCGAGACGCCCGGCGCGGTCGAGCGCTCGGAGCGGCTCGCCGCCGTTGCCGCCATGGTCTATCTGATCTTCAACGAAGGTTATTCCACCAACAGCGGCGAGGCGCCGGCGCGTGCGCCGCTTTGCGAGGAGGCGATCCGGCTGGCGCGCCTGTTGCTGCGGCTGTTCCAGACCGAACCGGAGATCATGGGCCTGACGGCATTGCTTTTGCTGCAGCATGCGCGCGCGCCGGCCCGCTTCGACGAGAATGGCGAGATCGTGCTGCTCGACGACCAGGACCGCTCGCTGTGGAGCCGCAAGATGATCGACGAAGGCCTGGCGCTGGTCGACAAGGCCCTGCGCCACCAGAAGCCCGGACCCTACCAGGTGCAGGCGGCGATCGCCGCCCTTCATGCGCGGGCGGCAACCCCCGAGGAGACCGACTGGACAGAGATCGACCTGCTCTACAGCCTGCTGGAGGCGATGCAACCTTCGCCGGTGGTGACGCTGAACCGTGCCGTTGCGGTCGCCAAGGTGCGCGGGCCGGAAGCTGCCCTTGCCATGATCGAGCCGCTAGGCGAGAGGCTGTCCGGCTATTTCCACTTCTTCGGCCTCAAGGGCGGTCTGTTGATGCAGCTCGGCCGTGGCGAAGAGGCGCGTGTCGCCTTCGATCGCGCCATTGCGTTGGCCAACACGGCAGCGGAAGCCGCCCATATCCGCATGCATATCGACCGGCTGATGCGGGACGGAGCCGTGAAGGCGCCGGCGAAGACAGCGCACTAAGCCTGTTCCTCCTCTGGCTCAATCGTGCAATCCCGGCTTGGACCATGCCGGGGTGGCGATTTTCCCCTGAAACGAGTAATGGCACGCCATGACAGCGCCTGCGGCATGCGGGCGATAATGGCGCCAAGGCTCGACCGCCGCCCTATGATGGCGAGCGGATCTGAAAGGGATAAAAATGACGATAGCGAAGGAAACGGCCGAACTTCTGGCGAAACTGGGTGTGGCCAAGGACGCGCTGACCGGCGGCGACCTCGTCGTGCGCAGCCCGGTGACGGGTGAACAGATCGCGGCGCTGAAGACGATTTCGCCGGCCGATGCGGCCAAGACCATCGATGCCGCGCACACGGCGTTCCAGGCCTGGCGGATGGTGCCGGGTCCCCGACGCGGCGAACTGGTGCGGCTGCTCGGCGAGGAGTTGCGCGCGCACAAAACCGAGCTTGGCCGGCTGGTGTCGATCGAGGTCGGCAAGATCCCGTCGGAAGGCCTCGGCGAAGTTCAGGAAATGATCGACATCTGCGATTTCGCCGTCGGCCTTTCCCGCCAGCTCTACGGTCTAACCATCGCCACCGAGCGTCCGGGACATCGCATGATGGAGACCTGGCATCCGCTCGGCGTCGTCGGCGTCATTTCGGCCTTCAACTTCCCGGTCGCGGTGTGGTCGTGGAACGCGGCGCTCGCGCTGGTCTGCGGCGACGCCGTGGTGTGGAAGCCCTCGGAAAAGACGCCGCTGACGGCGCTCGCCTGCGAGGCGATTTTTGCCGGCGCGGTCAAGCGCTTCGGCGCAGATGCGCCGCATGGCCTGGCACCGGTGCTGATTGGCGACCGCTCCGTCGGCGAGATCCTGGTCGACCACCCGAAGGTGGCGCTGGTTTCGGCCACCGGCTCGACCCGCATGGGCCGGGATGTCGGCCCGCGGCTGGCCAAGCGCTTTGCCCGCGCCGTGCTCGAGCTCGGCGGCAACAATGCCGGCATCGTCTGCCCGACCGCCGATCTCGACATGGCGCTGCGCGCCATCGCCTTTGGCGCCATGGGCACCGCGGGCCAGCGCTGCACGACGCTGCGGCGCCTGTTCGTGCATGACAGCGTCTATGACACGCTGCTGCCGCGGCTGAAGAAGGCCTATGAGAGCGTCTCGGTCGGCAACCCGCTGAAGACGTCTTCGCTCGTCGGGCCGCTGATCGACAAGGCGGCGTTCGACGCCATGCAAAAGGCGCTCAAGGAAGCCACCGCTCACGGCGGCAAGCTGACCGGCGGTTCGCGGGTCGAGAATGGCCATCCCGATGCCTATTACGTGCATCCGGCGCTAGTCGAAATGCCGAAGCAGGTGGCTCCCGTCACCGAAGAAACCTTCGCGCCGATCCTCTATGTAATGAAGTACTCCGATTTCGATGCCGTGCTCGACGAGCACAATGCGGTCGTCGCCGGACTGTCGTCGTCGATCTTCACCCGCGACCTGCAGGAATCCGAGCGCTTCCTCGGCGTCGATGGTTCGGATTGCGGCATCGCCAACGTCAACATCGGCACGTCGGGCGCCGAGATCGGCGGCGCGTTCGGCGGCGAGAAGGAAACCGGCGGCGGCCGCGAGAGCGGCTCCGATGCCTGGAAGGCCTATATGCGCCGCGCCACCAACACGGTGAACTATTCCAAGGCGCTGCCGCTGGCGCAGGGCGTGTCATTCGACATCGATTGAGATGCTGCGCCCGGCTTTTGACCAGTTGATCCACCCGAACCCGTCGGGCGGATCGCTGCCGCTCGCGCGGATCGTTCCGCTTTCAGGCTTCGCCCCCGCTGTCCAGATGTCCGTATCCCGACGGCGGAAAGGCCACCTCGGCCATGCGCCCGGACGGGTCCTCGCGGTCGGCACGATCGGCTGCGCAACAGCGTCTGCGCCGAACGTTCAGCCAGCGTGCGGCGACGCCGGTCGGCAGGCTTCGAACGCGGCATCGATAACGGCAAGCTTGGCGGCCTGGACGGTCATGTATTCCTGGTAGAAGCTGTTCGACACCCACATCACCGAATGCCCGCGCCGGCCCAGCCAGCCGACGCTGCCGAGCTTTTCGGCGTCGCGCAATTTGCGCGCAAGATGGGTGCGCGAGAGTTTTAGCCAACTGGCGAATTCGCCGATCGAAACCACGCTGGTCGGGATCCGGTCGAGGCCGGCATTGTCGGGATCGATGCCAGACATCAGCCAATCCATGACGATGCCGCCATTGTTGAGCCAGATGAACAGCGAAAACGTCTGCTTGGGCTCACGCACAGGGTTGGAGGAGAGCAGGCCTTCCGCCACCAGCGGCTGCAGCCTGGCAATCATGCCGTGCTGCTTGAGAAACGCGGCGAGGCGGTCGCCGCCGTCGAGACCGTCGAGCGTGCGCAGATGCGCAACCACCCAGCCGTCGAATTCCTTCAGCGTCGCTGCCGTCACCTGAAAGGGATGGGCTCGTCCGTCACCGGTGTGCGGCAGGTATTCGATGATGTGATAGTGCAGCATCTCCTTGATGAAGGCTTCGGCCGTGTTGCGGCTAGCGACGGAATAGTGAAGCACGGCATCGATGAAGCGGGCCAGTGTCAGTTCCGTGCGGGGATCGCGCGGGTCGCGGGCGAAATGCAGGGCTAGGCCGGTGTGAGCCAGCAACCAGCGCTGTTGCGTGGCGAACACGGCGGCCAGGCGTGGGCTCGTTTCATAGATATGCAGCAGCGCCTTCGACTGCGCCTCGACATGACGGTGCAGCGCCGGATGGCCGGCAATATATTCGAAATTCAGCGCCATCCTCCTCGTCCTCCGGCCAGCCCCCCGGCAGCGAAGACGTGCAATCA
Source organism: Mesorhizobium sp. M0772 (assembly GCF_040320135.1). Taxonomy (NCBI): domain Bacteria; kingdom Pseudomonadati; phylum Pseudomonadota; class Alphaproteobacteria; order Hyphomicrobiales; family Phyllobacteriaceae; genus Mesorhizobium; species Mesorhizobium sp. M0772. The sequence continues at coordinate 55,662 of NZ_JAMYPB010000001.1, forward strand.
CATTTCCAGCCTTAGCTGCCCGTGTCCAGCCATGCCAACCCGGAAAAAAGGCCTAGAGCGAGCCTGGGCTATCGTTCCGGCTATTACGGCCGCAACCGCGAGGTGAAGGAGAGCCATCGCGTCCTAGCCACGAAGACCACATCGTGGCAAACTTCTTGTTAACCACATGCTCGGTGAAAATATCGGATTAACCTCAGATGCCACTATCGAGGTTATGTTCCGTTCCTTAGCGTTCAATATGAGTTCAAGGGATGTGTGGATTCGGGGGTTATTTCGGGTCAATCCGGGATGCGGAAGCTTTGCTCACGCACATGGTAGCCGCAATTGCCCATCGTGGGCCGGATGAGCAAGGGAAATTCGTAGCACCCGATGCCGGGCTCGGGCATGCGCGGCTGTCGGTGATCGGCATCGGCGATGGCCAGCAACCGATGTCCGACGAGGCCGGCAATTTGACGATTGCGTTCAACGGTGAGATTTTCAACTACATAGAACTGCGCGAAGGGCTGATCGCCAAGGGCCGACACTTTCGGACGTCGAGCGACACAGAGGTCATCCTTCAGCTCTATGAGGAGATGGGCGAAGACTGCTTGTCTCTCCTGAACGGTGATTTCGCCTTGGCGATATGGGACAATCGGCAGCGACGAATGGTGCTTGCACGAGACCGGATGGGTGTCCGGCCGCTCTTCTACACAAGTAATGACGGGGTGCTTTACTTTGCCTCGGAGATCAAAGCCCTGTTGAAGGTCCCGGGCGTCTCCGCTGAAATTGATCCGATTGCGCTGGATCAGATCTTTACGCTGTGGGCGCCGATCGCTCCGCGCACGGCGTTCCGCAATATCCACGAGTTGGAACCGGCAAGTGTGATGATCGCGACGCAGGGGCAGGTCACGGTCAGACGATACTGGCACCTGGACTATCCGCATCGTGATGAGCCGTCGAAGATCACGAACGAGGACCACGCGGCAGAGGAGTTGCAAGCCCTTCTGACCGATGCGGTGAGGCTTCGCATGCGGGCCGACGTGCCGGTCGGTTCCTATCTTTCCGGAGGGCTCGATTCGTCGCTCGTTTCGGCGCTTGCCGCCGGCATGACTCCTCGGAGACTGGAGACATTTTCCGTAACCTTCGACAGCGCCGAGCATGACGAAAGCGCCTTTCAGACCGAAATGGCCTCGGCGCTCGGCACGCGCCACCACGCCATAGAATGCGGCGCCCGCGATATCGCCAGCGTCTTTCCTGAGGTCATCCGCTTTGCCGAGCGGCCGATTATCCGCACGGCGCCAGCGCCACTCTACAAATTGTCCGCCCTGGTTCGCCAGGCCGGCCTGAAGGTGGTGCTGACGGGTGAAGGCGCCGACGAGGTCTTCGCCGGTTACGACGTCTTCAAGGAGGCGCGTGTCCGCCGGTTCTGCGGGCGGCAGCCCACATCGCGCATGAGGCCGCAGCTGTTCCGCCGGCTTTACCCGTATCTGCCGGGCCTGCAACAGCAATCGGTGGAGTATCTGGCTGCCTTCTTCGGCACCAGCAACGCTGCCCTCGACGATCCGCTGTTCTCGCATCGGCCACGCTTCAAGACCACGGCGGCGGCGAAAATCTTCTTTTCCGGCGACCTGCGCGCGACGTTGAAGGGTTATGACGCAGCTGAAGAGCTGACCAGCCGCCTACCCGAGGCGTTTTCCCTATGGCATCCGCTGCATCAGGCGCAATATCTCGAAACCCGCTTCCTCCTGCCCGGCTACATCCTCTCCAGCCAAGGCGATCGGATGGCCATGGCGCACGGCATCGAAGGGCGGTTTCCTTTCCTGGATCATCGCGTGGTAGAGTTCGCGGCAAGACTTCCGCCGGAGATGAAACTGAAAGGCTTGATGGAGAAGCACATATTGCGCAAGGTGGCCAGGCACCACCTTCCGGCGGCGATCGGTAAACGCACCAAGCAACCTTACCGCGCCCCGGAGGCCCGCTCCTTCGTCGGGGCGGAGGAACTAGACTATGTTCGTGACTGCCTGGGCGAGGCGAGCATTACCGCCGGCGGCCTGTTCAACGCCAAGGCGGTGGCCAAGCTCCACGAGAAATGCCGCATGGAGACCGCGACCGGATTTCGCGACAACGCCGCCTTCGTCGGCATTCTGTCGACGCAGCTGTGGCAGAAGAATTTCGCCGGCCAAGCGGTCGGCGCGGCAAGAGCGGCCTGAGACGGCGAGGAAAAGGAAAGACACGATGACGGCAATCAAGGACAGGGTCAGAAGCTTTATCGTCGACAACTTCCTGTTCGGCGACACCTCCTACAAACTGTCGGATTCAGCCTCGCTGATCGAGAACGACATTATCGACTCGACTGCGGTGCTTGAGCTGGTGGCCTTCATCGAGGACAATTTCGGCATCGCGATGGTGGATGCCGACATCGTTCCGACCAACCTGGACTCGCTTGACCGCATCTCGTCCTTCATCGAGGCGAGAGCACAAACGCTGGCAGCGTAAGCGCCAACGGCGAGGAACGTCCCGTGCGGATCGAGCATTTTCTGGTGGCGAAGGCTGCTGCCCACCCGGCCAAGACGGCATTGGTCACCAGGGGCAAAAGGCTGAGCTACGAAGAACTCGACGACCTTTCGAGCCGGCTGGCCACCGCTCTCTTCATGAATGGGATCAGGCGCGACGACCGCGTTCTGATCTTCATGGACAATTGCTGGGAGGCCGCCGTATCGATCTTTGCCGCACTCAAGGCAGGTGCGACCTTCAGTCCGATCAACCCCTCCACAAAGGCCGACAAGCTCGGTTACGTCATCGCCGATTGCGACGCCAGGGCGGTCCTGACGCAGGCGAAGCTGGTGCCCGTGGTCACCGAAGCCTGCGCATCGCAAGGCAAGACCGGCATCTTCGTGGCTTCCACCCCTGGGGCCGATGGGCAATGCCCGGCAGGGGCCGCGTCCCTGACTGACTGCCTGACGTTCGATGGCGCGGAGGTGAACCATCGCGGCATCGACGTCGACCTTGCGATGCTGATCTACACGTCAGGTTCGACCGGCCGGCCCAAGGGTGTGATGATGACGCATCGCAATTGCGACGCTGCCGCGGGGTCGATCGCCACCTATCTGCGCAACGCGCCGGACGACATCATCCTGAACGTCCTCCCGCTTGCCTTCGACTATGGCCTCTATCAGTTGCTGATGGCAGTCAGGCTCGGGGCCACGCTGGTGCTCGAGAAGTCCTTCGCCTTCCCGCACGAGATCTTCGAACGCATCCGCAAAGAGGGCGTCACCGGCCTTCCGCTGGTGCCTACCATGGCGGCGATGATCCTGCAGATGCGTGATCTGGCGCCGGGTTTCCTGCCCAGCCTCCGCTATATTTCCAACACCGCGGCCGCCTTGCCGCCAGCCCACATAGAACGCCTGCGCTCGCTGCTGCCCGGCGTCCGGATCTATTCGATGTATGGGCTGACCGAATGCAAGCGCTGCACCTATTTGCCACCCGAGGAACTTGACCGCCGGCCAGGGTCGGTCGGCATAGCCATCCCCAACACGGAAGCCTTTGTCGTCGACAACCTTGGACAACGCGTGCCGGCGGGCGTGGCAGGTGAGCTCGTTATCCGCGGTCCGCACGTCATGCAGGGCTATTGGCGCAACCAGGCCGCGACGGAACGAGCGCTCCGGCCGGGGCCTAACCCTTGGGAAAAGGTGCTCTATACGGGCGACCTGTTCCAGACCGACGAGGACGGCTTTCTCTATTTTGTCGGGCGTAAGGACGATATCATCAAGACGCGTGGCGAGAAGGTCGCCCCCAAGGAAGTGGAGGCAGTGCTCCACGCCCATCCAGGTATCGCGGAAGCGGTGGTCGTCGGCGTGCCGGATCCGGTGCTGGGGCATGCGATTGGCGCGCTCGTCGTGCGGTCCGATCCGGCGCTTGGCGGAAAGGACATCATTCGTCACTGCGCGCGGCACCTGGAGGATTTCATGGTCCCCAAAATCATAGAGTTCCGCAGCGAATTACCGAAGACGGAGTCGGGCAAGGTCAGCCGCCGGCTCGCGGCTGAGATGATGGAGGCCGAGCAATGAACATCGGCTCAACCCAGGATGCGCCGGCCTTCACGCAAGCCCTGGTCATCGATCCCGCCGCCGAAACGGACAGGATCGTGGCGGCCCTGCGCGAGCAGTTGCGCGGCATTCGCAAGCGCGGCCTCGTGCTCGGTCTTTCGGGCGGTATAGATTCCAGCGTTTCGGCTGCATTGGCCGCGCGTGCCGTCGGCCACCAGAATGTGCTGTGCGTGCTCATGCCGGAAAGCGATTCCGACCCCGAAAGCCTGCGACTCGGCCATCTGGTCGCCGACACTTTCGGCGTCGAGGCCGTTGTGGAGGATATCGGGCCGACCCTGCGGGCAATGGGCTGCTATGAACGCCGCGACGCCTTCATCCGCGAAATGGTCCCGGACTATGGCAAGGGCTGGGCCTCAAAGATCGTGATCGCGAACGTGCTCGAAGGCGAGGGCTACAACATCTCCTCGCTGGTGGTGCAGGACCCGCAAGGCAAGCAGACGAAACTGCGGATGCCGGTGGCGGTCTATCTCGGCATCGTTGCCGCCACCAACATGAAGCAGCGCACCCGCAAGCAGATCGAATATTATCATGCCGACCGGCTGAACTTCGCCGTGCTCGGCACACCGAACCGGCTGGAATACGATCAGGGGTTCTTCGTCAAGAACGGCGACGGCGCCGCCGACGTCAAGCCGATCGCGCATCTCTACAAGACGCAGGTCTATGCGCTAGCCGCCTATCTCGGCATTCCGGAAGAGGTCCGCAACCGGCCGCCGACCACCGACACCTACTCGCTGGCGCAGACGCAGGAAGAATTCTACTTCTCCCTGCCTTACGATCGGATGGATCTGTGTCTCTATGGCCTCAACAACGGCGTGTCCGCCGAGGTGGTAGGGCAAGCGGCGGGATTGACCGCCTCACAGATCGAACGCGTCTGGGCCGACATCGCCGCCAAGCGAAAGGCAACGCGCTATCTGCACCTGCGCCCGCAGCTCGTTGACGGCGTGGACGAAGTCGGCTCCTGACCTATGCATATCGAGCAAAAGTGATCCGGTCTTGCGATACGACATGCATGAAAGAAATACTAAGCTCTTGTCTTTACGCAATTCCGGACGGAAAGCCGCGCACCCTTTCCTGGAATTGCTGTAGGCGGAACGCTTCAGGTGAAGCGGCCGCCGATCAACTGGCTCCACTGCTCGCCCGCAAGCCCGTTCAGAAAGACCTGCGCGTTCTTCATGGCATCGAGAAGCTCGGGATCGCGTGAATGCACGACGGTCGAGGCGACCGGTATGAAGGCTATGCGTCTTACAAGCATGGCGTCCAGAAGCGCGGGCTGGACGCGGCCGCGCAAGCCGGAGACACCGCGCCGGGCGGCATGCTCGACCAGGCAATCGATCACCGGCCCGGCCTGGCCGGGAAGAGCGAGGACCTGCAGCACGCGGCCGATCCCGTCCGGTCGCGCGTAATAGGCGAAAGCGCCGACATTGGCGCCGTTCGGCGATGCCACCGACACGTAGACAAGCTCTCCGAAATCGGGCTTTTGCGCCGCATCGCCCAGAATATGGTCGAGCTGACCTTCCGCCCACTGCGGACGTAGCGGAAATTGGGCGCAAAGCGGCTCCAGCAGCCCCGCAAAGCTGCCGCTGTCGATCTCGGAGGTCCGAAATGCCCCCCGGCTCGATGCGTTGGCGACGACGCCGGTCCAGCGTCGTTGACTGCCCTTCATTTTGCGAAGGTAGAGCCGGTCGACGATCCGGGCGAGCGGGTTGAACATCCAGGCAAGCTTCATGTGATTGGCAAAAAGGCTGAGCATGAAGGTCGCCGGCCGCATCACGCGAACCCAGTCAAGGCTGTATTGCGGCAGCACAACGCCGCGAAGCCGCGTCCACAGTTTCACGGACGTATCATTGGCGGTTTCGCTGAAGGAGATGTCCTGCGGACCATCGAGGAAGGCCTTCAACAGGCGGGCACCGGCCATCGGATCGGTCTCGTGATCCTCGACCATCAGCGAGCTGCAGATGGCAGCGTAGAGCTGCCGGCCGTTGAATTTCATTGGCAGCGCATGAACGCCGACGAACCCGGAAACCTGGCCGGCGTCATTGACATGGACAAGCGAACGGAGCCCGCTGCCCCAGTCGGGTGCGTCCAGATAAAACCGCCTCATGTAATCGACGAGGGAGGCCGGCGCTGGCCCCCGCTTCTTGCGCAGCATGCGTTGAAACATGCCCGCGACGGCCGCAAGGTCGGCCTGATCGAGGGCGCGGACGACGCTCACGCCGGGCTCCCGGTTCCGGGAACCCGGCCACCATGTTTGCGCGCCATGGCGACACGGGGCTGGCCGTCGGCCGTCACGGCAAAGGTTGGGGTTTCGTAGGATTTCGTTCTCGATAAAAGGGTTGCTATCTGCCGATCTTGACCTTCGCCGAACTCAAATAGCAGCCATCCGCCTGGCTTGAGGAAAGCTGCGGCATCCCGGACCAGCCTTTGGAGGATCGAAATACCGTAAGGGCCGCCGTCGAAAGCTTCCCGAGGTTCGTTCTCCAACAGATGCGCGCTTTCGCTATCGAGACGGGATGAGGAAATATAGGGCGGGTTGCACACAACCATGTCGGCAGCGCCGCGGAGGCCGTCACCCTCGATCGCGGCAAATAGGTCGCCTTGCCGGACCTTGATCCTGTCCTGCCGGGCGAGGCGCACAACATTGCGGCGGGCAAGCGAAACCGTGCTGTCGGTCAGGTCCGCCGCCCATGCCCGAGCCCGAGGACATCCGCTGACGATGCCCACGGCAAGATTGCCGCTGCCGCAGCACATGTCGATCAGGATCGTTTCGTGCGCCTGTTCGCCAAGAATGGCCGCGGCCGTCCGGCCAAGCAGTTCCGTTTCGGCTCGCGGCACCAGGACGTCAGGCGCGAGTTCCAGCTCAACCCGCATGAAGCGGTGCAATCGCGGCCAATTGCGATCGTTTGCACGGCCGGCAGGAAGGCTGTGATGCTGCGGCAAGGAAAATCCCTATCCTGAGGATAAAACGCGGGTTCCCTGTTGTTACCAACTCCGGGTAAATTGATGTTAAAGATCATGATTGGATTGGGAGTAACCGGCCTATGTTGGCGGCGTCCTGTCCCATCAATGGCGAATTCCTGTGCCGCCGCAAGCCGATCCATGCGCTAATTCAGAGCAACGCCTCGTACCGGTCTCCGATCTTTTCAATTTCGAAATCCGCCGCCCTGCTTTTCAGGATCGCGGCGGTTGTCGGCTGGTCGAGCATTCCGGCCATCGCCACTGCCAGAGCCGCGGCATCGCCGACCGGCACCAGGGCGCCGAAGCGGCCGTCATCAAGTATTTCGCGCGGGCCGTGCGGCGCGTCCGTGGAGACCACCGGAATCCCCGCTGCCATGGCCTCGACCAGAACATTGCCGAAGCCCTCGCTGGTCGATGATAGGACGAACAAGTCAGCTACTGCGTAGCAGGCCGCCGGATCATTGACATAGCCCGCAAACAGAACGTCTGCGCCGATACCGGATTCTTCGGCATAGGCGCGCAGCTCGTCGGCCAGCGGACCCTCGCCGAAGATGACAAGCCGGGCCCGGCGGCCGGCGCGCAGCACAGCGAAGGCCCGCAGCAACGTCCAATGATCCTTAACCGGCACCAGGCGTCCGGCGGTGATGATGACGGGGCCGTCGCCCATCGCCGCGAGCTCTGCCTGCCAGGCGTAGGAGCGTTGCTGGGATGCCGCAGCCGGCGGCAGCGGGTTGTTGATGACCACGACCTTGGATTTCGGGAAGCCTCGGGCCACAAGATCGCCGCCGACACCCTCAGAAACCGCGATGGCCCTGGTGGCGCGGGCCGCAACCAGGGCCGAAAGCCAGACCGCCATTTTCGCGCCAAGGCTGCCGGAAGGCAATGAGGCGGCGGCGTGGAAACTCGGGAAGAACCGCGCCCTGCTTCGCGCGAGGGAAAGCGCCAGCGCCACGACCAGATTGGCGAATTCCGGGGCGCTGTAGATCGCGTCGGGAGAAAGGCGGCCAAGCAGGCCCGCGCTTCGCACGATGCCTTTCAATGTCGCCCACTTGCCATAACCCTCGCCGCGAATGGGGAGGCCGAAATCGACCAGATGCACGGCAGGCGAAAGCAGGGCGGCATTGGGCCCCTGCGCGTTCCAGGTAAAAAGCGTGACGTTGTGGCCGCGCGATGCCAGCTCGTTCGCTATCAGGACGAACACACGCTCGGCGCCGCCGCCCCTGAGGCTGGCAATGTGAAAGACAATCCGCTTCGCCATTTCAGGCGCGGCTGGCAATGACATCCGGGCGGTTCGGCGGAAGCCGCATGTCGCGCACGATACCCAGGGTAATGGCGAGCAACATGCCGAGGATCATGCCGCCAATGGCCCCCAGGCCGATCATCACGACGGTGCGCGGGGGCCATGAACGGCCCTTTGGCGGCACTGCGGTGGAAATCACCTGCACATTGGTGCTGTCGATCTGTTCGCGCTCGGTTATCTGGCGTGCCCGCGACAGGAAGCTCTCATAGATAGCCGTCTTCGACGCGGCGTCACGTTCAAGCTCACGCAAGGCGACCTCGGAATCGCTATCCGAGAACACGTTGCCCTTCAAGTCATTCATCTTGGCATTGAGGGAGGCCGACGAGGTTTTGGCGGCATCGAGATTGACCTTCGCCAAGCGCAGGGTGCGCGCGTATTCGGCGCTGAGTTGCGCGCTGACCGTGTTGTACTCCGTCTTAAGCCTGACGATCGACGGATGACGGGGGCCAAAGGTCATCGACTGCGAATCGATCTGCTGGCGCAGGCCGTTGGCCGTTGCGCGCAGCGCCACAAGCGCCTCCGACGTGGCGGGACCGGAATTGGTGCCGTTTGCGCCGGCGGCAAGCAGGGCGTCGTAACTTGCCTGCGCGGCGATGACGCGCGATTGCGTCTCCACGATCTGGCCGTTGAGCTGGGTCATGGTTTGCGAGGAAACAAGCTGCCCATTGCTGGTGGCCAGATTGTGGCTGCGCCTATAGGCCTCGACCTTCTCTTCGGCCGCCTGCACATCGCTCTTGAGCTGGCCCAGCCGCCCGTCCAGCGCGGCCGCGGCACGGCTGGCGCCGGAAGCCTCGGCGCTGGCCAGCTCTTCCTGGAAAGTCTTGACGATATCCTGCGAAATCAGGATCGCCTTAGCGGGGGTTTCCGCCGATACCATCAAGGTCGTGACAAACGACTTTTCATCCGCGATGCTGCTAACCCGTTCCGCCAGGTTCTTCAGGGCGGTAAGCTTTGGGTCGGGTTTGGCGCCGTCCGTCCCTGTGCGGCTTCGGTCCGCGTCGAAGAACTCCGGGTCACTGGCCAGGTCAAGATCGTCTACAACACGTGAAAGCACGCTGCCCGAGGTCAAGATGCGCTCTTTGCTGCGCGCGCTGAGCAGCTGTCCATCGACCTGGGCCGATTGCGGGTAAAGATCATTCGGAACAACCTGAAGATTGGCGGGATTGATGAGGATGTCCGTGGTCACGGTGTAGCGCTGCTTGCTCAGCAGAGCGTAGGCACCGCCGATGATCCCGCCGGCTATTGCCAGCAGGCATACCAGAGCGAGGCCGGCGCGCAGCCAGACAAACAGACGCCCGAAATCGAGTTCGAGAAAGGTTCCGATCTTGTTGAGCGTCACCGTCGTGACGGGCTCGGCTACAGGCGGCGCCACGGGTGCAGGCGACACAGGGGCCGACGTTACAGGGGCCGACGTTACAGGGGCCGACGTTACAGCGGGTGCCGCCGCATGTGCCATGATCGGCGCGGTTTGTTGCGGCTTTGGCCTGCTGGCGCGCCGCGCATTTTCGATCCGTTCATAGGGGCTAATGCCGGCGGCGGCCGCGGCTGGAGGAGGACCGGAAGCGGCGGACATCATGCTAACCCTTTAATATTCAATACGCACAGCCTGCTTTACGGAAACATCGTTAACATTTCATTTTCCAGGCGTGTCAGGCGCGTTCCGGAACAGCGATCTATCCACCCTTGGTCGGTATTCTGCCACGCCCGTCGTAGCCTGGCAAAGCGTGCAGGCGTTTCAAATGGAAATACAAGAGGTCGTCGCGAGGGCACCCGCAAGGAGCGGGCTTGGCGTCATGTCGCTGTTGATGCTGGTTGGCCTTGAAGGGGCGTGCCGGTTTGGCGCCCATCCGGCTTTCGATAAGCGAGCAACAAGATGACGAGCAGCATGATATCCGGCGCCTTCGAAGAAAGGGCATTGTTTGACAATGCCGCGAGAATGGACGCGGCCGCTGCGATATGGGCGGCCCGAGGCGTATTGCGCAGGAGCTTGAAAAGGAACCGGAAGAAAGCAAAGGCGAAGAGCAGGGCGATCGGCAGGCCGAACAAAAGCGTAAGAACGACCGGCGTGCTTTCGATGAAGGGGAGGTTGAGCTTTTCGTTGACGATCTTCAACAACTCGTTGGGATTCATGCCAAGCAGGATGTCCCTCCATTCAACAAACTTGAATACATCGTAGATCTTGACGCGCGCGTCGTAATTTTGATCAAAGAGCGTGTTGCTGAAGCGGTTCAGCAGCCCCGCCGAAAAGAGTATCGCAATCATTATGGCGCCACCGGCCAGCGTCAGCATCAGCACCAGGAGTTTGGCCTGGCGTTGATGTCTGGGTGACAGGTCCGGCCAAGGCAGGAACACGAGCAGGAACAGGATCTCGCCGCAAGCGAGCAGCAGGGCGGTGCGCGCGCCCGAAGCGGCCGTGCCGATGAAGAGAATGAAGATGCAAAGCGCGCACACCCAGATACGCCACCGCGTCAATGCAACGAAACCTATGGCGGTGGTGCAAAGCGCGCCCAGCGCCAGCGGATGGGCCGACAGTCCGATCGGCCGAAAGTCCAGCTCAACGAGGGGATAGGGCAGGAATCGATGCTGGGTGACGGCCTCGATCGTTCCGATGATGGCGCTGAGGACGATCATGCCGACGATGACATTGCCAAGCGCCCTGCGCACATGGTCACCCAGGGCAAGCATGATCATCGCCGCGGCACAAGAGACCAGATAGGAATCGATTATGAAGCCGGCCGAGCCGGCACGGCCTATCACGAAGAGATAAGGCACCAGCCACAACAGCAGCAGCGAATATAACAATGTCGCCTTGAACAGCCTGACTTCATCGCCTTCGAGCCGAATTGGCCGGGTCGTGGCGATGACGACAAGCAGCAGAAAGATCGCATAGGTCCCGATATGCAGCTTTTCGGGAAACGACCCCCCCTCCGTCGAATAGGACATCACCATATTCATCAACTGCGGAGAGATGGTCGAGCGGAGCAGGAAAGCGAAGGCCGCGAGGAGAAAGAACAGGAGTGTGAGGGCGTCTTGGCGGCTGGCCTGCGCGGTCACGAACTGTTGCTCTGTGGGGGTGACACTCACGATTATCTGACCAGCGTTGCGGCTTGCGATTGAGATGGCAGGGGACGAACGCACCCCGGGTACATTTTCCTGCACGAACGTAAAGGAATATGGATAACCCGATCTTAACAGTGGCGATGCCGGGCATGGGCCGCCACATGTCAGCTTTGCCGAAAAGCCGGACACCGCTCATTGAAATCTCACCAAAGTGCGCCGCGTGGGAACGAATGCACGCAATGCACTTGCGCGACATGCATCGGCAGCCGGATTTACGCTATTTCGTGAACTCGGTAACCCACACTTAATTGGCCGGTCGTATTGATGGCCATGCTTTGCACGGCGCCCGACGCGCTGCCTGTGGACGGCACAATGGCATCAGGCGCCGGCAAAGCGCAGGAGATCAAGGTGAAGAAATTCTATTCGATTCAGTATCTTCGCGCCTGCGCCGCCTTGCTGGTTCTGTTCGCACACGCCTTTTCCTATCAGATTGGCGTGGACAATCTGATTATTGTGACGGCGGGCCGCCTGGGCGTCGTTCTGTTCTTTGTCATCAGCGGTTTCATAATGGTCCATATTACGGGAGATGGTCCGTTTTCCGCTGCCACCTTCCTGAAACGCCGAGCAATCCGGATCATCCCCCTTTACTGGCTTTTCACCAGCCTCGCCGCGGTTCTGGCGGCGCTCGCGCCAAGTCTCTTCCAGAAGACCGTCTTTACATGGCCCCACTATCTCCAGTCGCTCCTCTTCATTGTTCACGAAGCGCCTGGACGGGATAGCGCCAGTCCAATCCTCTCACTCGGCTGGACGCTCAATTACGAGGTATTTTTCTATATCGCTTTTGCGGTGTTCGCATTCCTGTCCGTGACCTCGCGCGTATTTGTGCTGACGGTCTTTTTCATTGCGATGTGGATAGCCGGGCTGTGGCTGGCTCCCACCAACCCTGTTATCCAGTTCTATCTCAACCCTTCTCCGGTGGCATTCGTAATCGGCATGTGGATAGGGCGGCGCTATTTGGACGGTGATTTCACTTCCGACATACGCCATGCCTGGATATTCGGCGTAATGACCGCTGCAGGCGTGGTGCTTTCATTCGTCGATGACGGAACGCCGCTCTTGGGTCAGATCAGCTTCGCGGGACAAGCAATGTGGGCGGCGGGCCTGCTTCATCTCAGCCTCATTCTGGAGCCGAAACTCAAGCACTGGAGCCTTCTTGAGCAGTTGGGCGACGCTTCCTACGCGCTTTACCTGTCGCATATCTTCGTGATCGGCGCTGTGGCGTACCTAGCCAGACGCACCGTCGGATACGAGCATCCGACAACGGTATTGTTGGTGTCGGTGGTCAGCATCGTGGCAGCCTGCCTCGTCAGTCTGGTGATTTACCAGATGATCGAAAAGCCGATTCTTCAGACCCTGAACGGCAAAAGGAAGACGAGAAACACACCGCTTCCTCACATTGCCACGGAGAACAAATAAGCAGGCCTCGCAACGGGACGGTCACGGCTTTCAGCGCTTCAGTCAGCCCGCGCTGTCCACGACCTCGACATTGCCGGCGCGGTTAAGCGTATGAATGCCCGTGCGTGCCCATGCCGGACCCGCGCCGATCGGCCGGGGCGAGGCAAAACGGACATCGGACGCGTCGAGTCGCTCAAGCCGCATCAGCCCCAGACCACCGCCATAGGCCCTCGATCCGTTCTGCACCGGCAGCACCAGGGCATCGTCGTGGTGGATAAAGGCGCCGCCCGGCCGGGTGGCCGAATGATCGACGGCAATGGGATTGAGCGGATGGGCGACCCATGGCCCGCGCAGCGAGGGTGCGCAATAGACCGCCATCGTGTCCGACGCGCTGCCGTAGCCGAACCGCTCCGTTCCAACCAGCCAGAAGCGACCGTCGGATTCGAGCAGCGTCGCGTCGTTGAAATCCCTGTCCGCCATCAGCACCGTGTCGCGGACCCAGCGGTCGGGAAACTGCGCGGCGCGATAGAGCACAAGTTCGCGAGCCGAACCACTTTCGGGGATCATGAAAATCTCGCCATCGTGTGCGAACACCTGCGGATACGACAGGTGGTGCGCTTCCTCCAATACAACCCTTGGAACACCGAAAGTGCCATCGTCACCGAGCTCGGCGACGGAAATCACGCCGCGACTCGTCGCGTAGGGGAATTCCTCGACAAACAGATGATGGCGGCGGTCGGCCTCGAAGACGAACGGGTCGGCATAGAAGCGTTGGCCATCGTCCGGCAGGACTGTGAACGGTTTGCCGTCGAGTTGCCCGGTTTCGGCGATGCCTGGTCCGTCGATCACCCGATAGGCAACCTGCCAATAAAAGGGGCGTCGTCCCCGCCTGATTTTTTGCACGGCGCGATCGATCAAAGCCCTGCCAAAAAAGGGCACATAGTGTCGAACAAAACTGTCGTTCTTCAGGATCGGCACCGGGTTGTCGCTTACCGGCACAAGCTTGCCCGCAAAGAAGCGGGCGACGGTTTGCATGATCAGCGACATGGCGCCGGCGAGCAGGTCGTTGCAGCTTCGAGATAGCCAGAGCCTGTCTGCCAGCATCGGTCTAGCCTGGGCCACGACAACGCCATCGAGGCGAGCGCCAAGTTCAGGCAATTGTCCGCTCGCCAACATTGCGGCAACGCCGGCTGGAAAGCTGTTGCGACCGCAAAATTCGAGCCTCAGGACTGGCGCGTCTTGCCCCGTTGCGCTGGCAGTGAGATCTATGACGAGGTCCGGAGGGCCGCGATCGATGGGCGGCAACGGCTCGGACCGGCCCGCCAGCGAGGGACCGAAACGCCGGCTCTCGATCGCCAAGACAGTGTCCAGCCCCCGAGCGGTTGGCGCCGGCGCCGGCGCGTGGCAACTCGAGACCACATAACCTGCCGCACCCAACCGCATGAAAAGCTCATTTTCCCAGCGCCGGGATGCGACGGCGTGGCCGATGATTAAAATATTAGTCAACCCAAGTTATTCTCGTTAAAGCAAAAAATGGCTTTGCTCTGGTATCTTTCCCCACAGTTCCTGGCAAGGGTTGCCCAAGGGGGGCTGCGGACTCTAGCGTTAATCATACGTTAATTTTTTTGAATACGAAGGCGGTTCAGGGCGCTATTGTTAGGCTGAAAGCACATGTCAGCCGGGCGCCCACGCTTTCGGTGACCAGGGTCAACCATGAACGCCGTTTCACATCCGAGATTGCCCTCAAGGCGAAAACTGCTGATCGTGTTCGGCACGAGGCCGGAGGCGCTCAAATGTTTTCCGGTGGCGCGCGCCGCGCTCGCCCATCCAGGCTTTACCACGGAAATATGTGTGACGGGCCAGCATCGCGAGATGGTCGATCAGGTCATTGAATTGACGGGCCTGCCGGTGCACTACGATCTCAACATCATGCAGCCAGGTCAGACGTTGTTCGACGTGACCTCGCGCGTGCTCCTCGGAATGGCGGGGGTGCTGGAGAAGGCGAAGCCGGACATCGTCATCGTCCAGGGCGACACAACCACCGCGATGACCGCGGCTCTAGCTGCCTTCTACAAGCGCATTCCGGTTGCCCATATCGAGGCGGGATTGCGCAGCCACAACATCAACTCTCCCTTTCCGGAGGAACTGAACCGCAAGATTGCCGGCAACATCGCCACCTGGCATTTTGCGCCGACCACCGAGGCGCGCGACAATCTCATCGCCGAAGGAAAGGCTGCGAACACCATCTTCGTAACCGGCAATACCGTGATCGACACGCTGCTGCATTTCTCCAGCGAGATCGATGCCGACAAGTTGATGAACGCCAAGCTCGCCGCTCGTTTCCCCTTCATCGATCCGACCAAGAAAATGATACTCGTCACCGGTCATCGCCGTGAGAATTTCGATGGCGGCATCCAGAGAATCTGCACCGCGCTGAAGGCATTGTCGGCGCGCAGGGATGTGCAGGTCATCTACCCGGTCCATCCCAACCCGAATGTGCGCTCCGTGGTCGAGGCCGAAATCGGGACGGTGCCGAACATCCACCTGATCGACCCGCAGGACTATTTGCCGTTCCTGTACCTGCAGAAACAGAGCTACCTGGTGTTGACCGACAGCGGCGGCGTGCAGGAAGAGGCGCCTTCACTCGGCAAGCCGGTGCTGGTGATGCGGGAAAACACGGAGCGACCCGAAGGGATCGCCGCTGGTACTGCCCGGCTGGTCGGTACCGATATCGAAAAAATTCTGGCCAATGCCAATAGCCTGCTCGATGATGAGAGCGTCTATCGCGGCATGGCGGAGAGGCACAACCCATACGGCGATGGCCAAGCTGCGACCCGGATCGTTGAGGAATTGCTGAATCATGGCTGAAATCAAAACCGTTTCCGTTATCGGCATGGGCTATATCGGCCTGCCGACCTGCGCCATTTTTGCCAGCCGCGGACTCGATGTCATCGGTGTCGATATCAACGAGGCGGTGGTCGCGAAGGTCAACCGCGGCGAAATCCACATCATCGAACCGGACCTGGATGGTTTGATCCAGAAAGTTGTCGCCAATGGCAAGCTCAAGGCATTCAGCACGCCTCAGCCGGCCGATGCCTATATTATCGCCGTTCCAACTCCGATCACCCCGGACCGCAAGCCGGATGTCAGCTACGTGCTTGCGGCAGCGCGAAGCATCGCTCCGGTGCTAAAACGGGACGACCTGGTGGTGCTGGAATCAACATCGCCGGTCGGCACGACGCGTGTCATGACAGCGCTGCTCGCGGAACTGCGACCCGATCTCAAATTTCCCGTTGCGCATGGCGAGGAAGCTGACGTCCTGGTCGCCTACTCTCCCGAGCGCGTGCTGCCGGGAAAGGTGCTGACCGAGCTGATCAACAACGATCGCTCGATCGGCGGACTGTCCCGAAAGTCTTCGGAGCGGACAGCGGCACTCTATTCAAGCTTCGTCGCCGGCGACCTGTTCATAACCCAGGCCGAAAGCGCGGAACTGGTTAAGCTGACTGAAAATGCGTTCCGCGATGTCAATATCGCCTTCGCCAATGAGCTTGCGGCGGTGTGCCAGGATCTGTCGCTCAACGTCTGGGAGGTAATCGATCTCGCCAACCGGCATCCTCGCGTGAACATCCTGCAGCCGAGCCCGGGCGTGGGCGGCCACTGCATTGCGATCGATCCGTATTTTATCATCGACGCCGCACCGAACAATACGCGGCTGATCAGTTCGGCACGGCGCATCAATTCCGAGCGACCCTTGTCGGTGGTCAGGGACATCGAGGCATTGCTCGACCCGACCCGCAAGCAGACGATCGCCTGTCTTGGCCTCAGCTTCAAACCCAATATCGACGATATGCGCGAGAGCCCGGCTGTCGAGGTTGTTAAGCTTCTGTCCAAGATTCCCAATATCAAGATCGTCGCTGCCGAGCCCAATGCGCGTCAGTTGCCACACGAGCTCGAGGGCAGCGGGGTCATGTTCACCGATGCACTTTCCGCTATTGACCAATCCGATATCGTCGTCCTGCTGGTCGACCATCGACAATTCAATCTGATCGATCCCGAAGCGCTCAAGGACAAGAAGCTCGTCGACACACGGGGCCTGTGGACCTGGCGCAAGGCGCGCAAGCCCGACGCCCGCATCGAAGGCAAGAAATCCGAAATGGAACGCTCGCAGTCTCTCGCTCGCACCGGAGAAGCGGCATGAACTCGCATGACCCGGCATGGGCGCAACACTCCCTATTGGCATCACGCCGCCGCGAGTTTCTCGGTGCGACCATCCATGCGCTGACCATGGCCGAGACGCTGGCCATCGCAGACGAGGCGATGGCGACGCGGCGACCGCTTCATCATGTTGTCGTGAACGTCGCCAAGCTTGTGAACATGCGCAAGAATGCCGAACTGCGCGAGGATGTCGTCGGGGCGGATATGGTCAATGTCGACGGCAAAGGCGTGCTTTGGGGCGCGCGGCTCTGCGGCGTCGAGTTGCCGGAGCGTGTGACCGGCGTCGACGTCATGATCAACCTGCTTGCGCTGTGCGCCAAGCGTGGCTATCGCCCCTACCTTTTGGGCGCTGAACAGCACATTCTCGACGCAGTTGAAAGCCGACTTGCCAGAGATCATCCGAGCCTGGCCATTGCCGGCCGGCGCAATGGGTATTTCAAGGCGGAGGAAGAGGCCGCGATCGTCGAGGCCATCAACGCTTCAGGTGCCGACTGCCTGTTTGTGGCGATGCCGACGCCGAGCAAGGAGCGCTTTCTCAAGCGCTATCGCGACGTACTCGCTCCGAGTTTCGTCATGGGCGTGGGCGGCAGCTTCGACGTCTATGGTGGAAAGGTCGCCCGGGCACCGAAACTGGTTCAGGCGGCGGGCCTGGAGTGGCTGTTTCGCGTGGCGCAGGAGCCGCGACGCTTGTGGCGCCGCTACTACGATACCAACACCGCCTATGCACTGCTGCTGTGGCGTGAGTTCTGGTCTCGCCGGGGACGCCGAAACGTCAATCCGTAGGCTCGCGACTTTCAGAGAAGCATGCCTCATTGCGCGGGATTTATGCGATCCGGAGCCGTGCCCTTAGCTTGCCGATGAACTGCGTCACGGCCGCGGGGTGAAACAACCAGGTCAGTCCCAGGAAAGCCGCAGCGCCGGCGACACCGCCCGCCGCGAGCGGAAAGATCGCCGGCATATTGCCCAGCGCAGTGCTGGCAAGGCTGGCGGCCAGTCCGGTGCAGATAGAAATGATGGCCGAGACAGCGATGTCGCGCCAGGGAACCGGCACCGGCGTGAGCCTCTCGGCGATGACGATGCAGGCTGCAAGACCTGCCAGCGATCCGCCCGCCAACGCCAACGCCGCGCCAACCTCCGCCATGGTGGGAATCAACAGAAAAGACAGTGAAATCGTTGCCACCGAGCCGAAGGAATTGGCGATGATCAGCAGCCACGGCCGCTTATGTGCGTGCACCACGACGCCATAAACGAAGCTTGTGAGATTGGCACAAAGAACGCTGAAGGCGATGATCGGGAACAGCAGGCCGAAGCGACCATGATATTCCGCGGGCAGCAGGAGTCGCGTGATGTCGCCGCTGAGCGCGATAAGCATTGCTGCGACCGGCAGGCAAAGGCGTATCATCAAGGCCATGAGTTGCGACAACAACCGCCCGGACGCCTCGGATCCCTCTTCGTCGAAGCGGCTGACCACTTCTGGAAATGCGCCCATGTTGATTGCGTTGGCGACCATATCGATCGGCTGCCGAGCCAATGCGTAGGCGGCTGCGAAGACGGCCACCGCGCCGGCATCGTAGTAGAGCTTGAGGAAGACGCGTTCAGCGCTGTTGAGACCGAAACCGACCAGCGCCATGATGACCAGGGGCACGCCGAGGGCAAAAAACTCCTTGTGGGTGAAGCGCGGCGGGCCGCCAATAACGCGCCCGGATGCCACCACGCACGCCACGATGCCGGCAATCAGCACGGCGAGGCTCGAGCCGAGCGATACCGTCAGAAACGAGCGTTGGAAGATAAGGATGGCGGCGATCGGCAAGGCGAGTTGCAGCAGGCCGCGCAGATATTCAAGCATCGAATAGAGGGAATGACGCTGCTGCATTTGCAGCACCGTCAACGCGAACCGGCTGATGGAGCCGGCAATCAGATAGCTGCAGACGGCGATTGCAAATTCGATCCAGCGCTCCGGCACGATCACCGCCGAGGCGATCACGGATATGATCAGGGCCAGCACCGTGGTGACAAGCAATACCTGTCCGGCAAGCATCAGGCTGCCACGGCTGACGTCGCCTTTTCCGCCAAGCCGCAGCAAGGCAATGCGCAGCCAGTTGGTAACGGCAACATCCGTCATTTCGCCCACGGTGACCACCAGGGTCAGCAGGCCATACTCCGTCTGGTCGATCAGCCGCGTCATGACGACCAGCAGGAGCAGAGCGGAAACCCGCGTCAGCAGAATAGCTGGGCCATAGATGAGTGTGGAACGGAGCAGCAAAGGGTTGTTCCCGGAAAATTTGCCGTCGATTAATCGTTGACCGACGGGAATTCCAGCACGATGACGGCAAAGGGTGAACGGATACAGTTTGAACCAAAAGATTTGTCGTAAATCTTTTTTGGAACCTTTGCTTTACGGTCACCCGGCATCCGCAATCCAAATGGTGTCATGTTGCAGCGTCTCGCCCACAATAGAAAAATACATGTCCTGGTCGCAACGCCCTCGGGCGTTTCGGGACAAGGCGGCATCGACCGGATCATGGGGGCGCTGAAGCAGGAGTTCGAACGGCAAGAGATCGCCGACATCGATCTGCGCTTTCTTTCCAGCCGTGGCCCGGGACATGTCGGGCTTTCGATCTTCTACATGCTTGGTTTTTGCGCGCGGATGCTTGCGGCCCGCCTCGACAGACGCGCCGACGTCATTCACATCAATATATCGGTCTCCGGCAGCACCTATCGCAAGATGATGATCGCCGCCTGCGCCAGGCTGTTGTCGATACCATATGTCCTTCATCTGCATGGGGCGCAGTATCAGACATTCTGGAAAGATGATCATAGTTTCATGAGCCGCCGTATCAGGGCTCTGTTCGAGCATGCCGGCCGGGTGATTGTCCTGGGGGGGCTTTGGCGCGATTTCGTCGCCAGCCGGGCACCGGCGAACGGCGGCAATATTGTCATCGTTCCCAACGCCACGGCAGTTCCTTCCCTGGCGCATGTCGGCGGAGGCGATCACGTGCACATCCTGTTCCTCGGCCGCATCGGCGAGCGAAAGGGCGTGCCGCAGTTGGGCGAGGCGCTGGAGCGGATGAAACATCTCAGGGGTTGGCGTGCCACGATCGCCGGCGATGGTGAGGTCGAGCCGGCACGAGCGAGGTCGGTCGCTCTAGGGATTGCCGACCGTATTGCTTTTCCGGGCTGGGTGGGACCTGACGAGGTCGCATCACTGATCGCTTCGGCCGATATTCTGGTGCTCCCCTCGTTCGCCGAAAATCTGCCAATGTCGGTGATCGAAGGCATGGCGGCCGGCCTGGCTGTCGTGGCCACCCCGGTTGGCGCGGTCGAGGACATCATCACCCACGAACAATCCGGTCTGTTGGTGCCGCCCGGCGATGTGGCGGCGTTGACCGAGGCGTTAACTCGGCTGGTCGAGGATACGGCGCTGCGCGCGCGGCTTGGCGCCGCCGCCATGGCGGTGCACCGGGAAAGGCTTGAGCTTGCACCGTTTGTCGACGCGATCTGCGATGTCTGGAGATCGGTCGCGTCCGAGGCGCGATCGGTCAAGCGCTGACGCTGTCCTTCATTGTCGTCACTGCGGCGGCCCAAGCGCGAATTCGCGGTGGAATATCTCCAGGTTCAAAAGCGCCCATATCAGTTTTTCGTGGTCCGCGGCGCGCTCGGCGTGCTCCGTGACAATCTGGTCCAGCTTCTTGGCGCTCAAATAGCTACGGATGACCGAATGGGACGAACACAGATGGTCTCGTACATAATCGCTCATCGACCCGCGGAACCATTCGGCGACGGGCACCTTGAAGCCGATCTTTGGCCGGTTGAGGGCCTCGTCGGGAACCATGCCGGCCATGCAGTCGCGCAGGATCTGTTTGCTGCCCAGGAGACCGAGCCTGTAACGATCGGGCAGCTGGCTGACGAAGGAAACCAGATCGCGATCAAGGAATGGCATTCGCCCCTCGATTGAACCGGCCATCATCATCCGGTCGCCCCGTTCCAAGAGGTTGTCGGGCAACCACGATGTCTGATCAAAAAACAACACACGGCGCAGATGGGATTCCGTCACACTCGAAGAGAACGGGAAATCGTTGCGGTCATGGCCGCAAGTGGCCAACCCACCGAGGAGCGAATCGCGTTCCCGCGCCGTCATGGCTCCAAACCAGGAGATCATCCGGGTGGCAAAGTCCCGTTCACCCGCGCTTCGGGCAAATATGTCGAACTTGGCCGATGCGCCGGGCAATGCGCGCATCAAAGGGGCGAGGAGATTGTTGTGAAGCGACGCTGGAACAAGTGACCGGTAGACACCCGCCAGAGACTCTGCGCGATGTTTGGGGTAGCCGCCGAGAATCTCGTCCGCCCCTTCGCCCGTAAGCACCATCTTGACGTCCCGCGAGGCTCGAACCGACATCAGGTAAATTGGAATGTCCGTACTTTGTGAAACAGGTGCCCCGCGATGGCGGACCATCTTGGGCAGATGATTCATCAGGTCATCCGCCTGGATGACGATTTCGCAATGATCGGTCTTGAAATGATCGGCGACGCGCCGGGCGAATGGAAGCTCGCTGTAAGCCTGTTCGCTGAAACCGACCGAAAACGTACGAATGGGGTTGTCGCTGTGCCTGGTCATCAGGGCAACGATTGCCGACGAGTCGAGCCCCCCGGATAGAAAGGCGCCAAACCGCGCATCACTGCGCATCCTGATCTCGACAGAACGGTCGAGCAATTCCAGAAATCGTCGCTTGGCGGTTCCTGGATCGATATTCGCTGTCAGATCGGCCTGATCCGGGGGCGCATAATAGCGCGTTTCCGTTACTTCCCCTTGCGACCACACAGCGTAGCTTCCCGGGTTGAGCTTGCGGATCTGTTTGAAAAGCGTCCGCGGTCCAGGCACGTAACGCCAGGTCAGATACTCGCGCACTCCATCCAGATCGAGCTGCTGGCCATCTGGCTGCGCAGACAACAACGCGCTGATCTCCGAGGCAAACGACAGCAAATTTCTGCCTTGCATGAGGTAAAGGGGTTTTTTTCCAAAGGGGTCGCGAGCGAGGATCAATTCGCGCCGTTGAGCGTCCCACAGCGCAAAAGCGAACATCCCGCTCAATCGGTCGAACATGGCCAGGCGCCACTGGTCATAAGCCCTGAGCAGCACTTCCGTGTCGGAGCGTGTGCGAAAACGGTGACCGAGACCGATCAACTCCTCACGCAGCTCGATGTAGTTGTATATTTCGCCGTTGAAAATAATCCGGAGCCGTCCGTCCTCGGTCTGCATCGGCTGATTTGAATCGGCGTTTAAGTCAATAATCGCCAGGCGGCGATGCACCAATGCCAACTGGTCCTCGCCTGTATTCAGGTCCAAGAGTTCGATGCCTTCGGCATCGGGACCACGATGCTGCAAGGCATTCGACATCCCGACGGCCCGATCTTGTGGCTTCTCGACCCTGCGCCCAATCCAGCCGGCAATTCCGCACATTCTTTCCCTTGGCCCTCTTTCCCTTGTTTGCGTATGATCGAGGACACCAATCTACAGCGAATATATTAAATAGCTGCTCGGTGGAGTGATTTTAAAACTGAGCCTGATTTGGTTCGATCAGGCCCTCTCGGCTGCAACTGGAGACGACAGTCCTTGGGTTTCCACGCGATTGATCGCCAGCAACCAGGCAGACCGCTCGAACCGATCCTGACCCGATGACGAGTTATCGCAGGCCTAGTGCCCGCAACATCTCCCGGTCCGGGATCGCAGGCCCCTTGGGTTGGATAACACTCATTCCGTAAGGATTGGAGAATTCCCAGGCCGACCACGGCATCGCGAAACGTTCCGCCTCTCTGCGCACTGCCATGAGATAGCGCAGGCGATCAGCATCGAAAGCTCCCATGCGGCCATCCGCAGACATCAAGATAACGCCGAATTCGCCCACGAACAGGCGTCGGCTCGCTATGTCATGGGCTTCAGCCCAGTCGACCGCCTGACGGAAACCCGCTTCGAGCTGGCTCTGCCCCCAATTCTGCTCAAAGTATCGGGCGATCGTTTCACGCGCCCAGGCCATGTTCATCACCTCTTCGATCTGGCTCAAGCCGGCGGCGTCCATCTGCGCCTTGAGGGTTTCGGCGACCACTTCGGGCGTGCTGGCGTCGGCAGGCCAGGGAAGGCCGGAGGAGAAAGCGTTCTTGTCATCGGCCCGCTGGTGCGTGAAGCTGTGCGGATCATACATGTGGAAGCTGTAATAGACGTTGGGGTCGTCGAAGTTGGGGTCCAGGTTGACCAGTCCGGCGATGCTCCCGCCGCAGGCGCCGGTCGCGACGATGGTGAGTTCGCTGCTGACGGCGCGAATATCGCGAACCGTGCCTGCCATGATCCGCTGCCAGTCATCGCTGCCGCTTGCATCGCAAGGGTAGTAGGCGGGCTCGTTATAGGGCTCGAGGGCGACCTTGTCGGCGCCAATTTTGATCAGCATGGCAGCCACCGCCACTACCATTTTGCGATAGCGGGCAACACCCTCGCTGTCGGCCCCGCCATAGATCATTTCCATGCTGTAAGCCGGAACCTGGCTGACGCCATGCAGATCGAAAACCACCTTGAGCCCGCTTGAAACGACCCGCTGCACCGCAGCGGCAAGCATGTCCAGCGCCTGTTGTCGTTTGGCGCCCTCGCTGGCAAGCAGAGGGCCAGGGTCGACACTCAGCCGGACAAAGTCGAAGCCCATGGATCGAATGCGATCAAACTGGTCGCCGTCCGGCCAATCGGTGAGCGGCCTGCCGCCCGCAAGCCATTCCTTCTCGCTGCGATAGGGCGGCCATTTGTAGGAACCATCTTTCTCCACCGGCGACCAGTTGAGCCATTCATGGACGCCGACGCCGCGCTCAAGCGGGATCGGCGCCGCCTCGGCTGACATAGCCATGCCAAGCGCGCACGCTATGACGTAGACAACTTTTCTCATCGCAAAACTCCGCGTCATGGCCGAAGATATTAACCGCGGGAACGGAAAAGAGGATGCCGCCACACGCTTTTTCGACGGGATGGTGTATGAGGATCAAAATCTTGGCGGAGCGCGGATGAGGGTCGGGTGGTATTTCAACCGATTGCGCAGCATGGAGTTGGCCGAGATATTGCATCGGTTGGACGAGCAGCGCCGGAGGACCGTTTCGCGCCGCCGCGACAACGGCTGGCAGCGCTATGCGTCGCCGCAGTTGCACCCGGTGCTGCACGGATTGCGGAATGCTGTGCCGGCCGCTGCGACACCAGCCCAGCGGCAAGCTATCGAGGCGGCTGCGCAAAACACTCTTCGAGGCCAGTTTTCAGCACTTGGGCAGACCTGGCCACAGCGAGACCCCTATACTCTCTTTCCACCCGAGCTCTGGCGCCTTGATCCGGTGACCGGCCGGCTTTGGCCAGGCCCCAAGACCCATACTTTCGATATCGATTTTCGCCATGCCACCGGCCGTGGCGATGTAAAATATGTTTGGGAAATCAACCGGCTGCAGCAACTGCCGCCACTGGCCGCCCATCTGCTTCTCACCGGCGATGATCAATCCCGTGCGGCCATCGAGGCGGCGATCGAGAGCTGGCATTTCGCCAACCCACCATTTCGGGGCGTTGGCTGGGCCTCGGGCATCGAGGTCGCGCTACGAGCCATCAGCCTGATTGTCACGCTCGACCTCGTCGGCGACCGGCTTGGCGCGGCGACGCGAGAAAAAGTCGGTGAAATACTGGCGGCAAGCGCCTATTGGCTGCCGCGGTTTCCCTCCCGTTTTTCGTCCGCCAACAACCATCTCGTCGCGGAATTGGCTGGCGAATATTTGATCGGTCTGGCTTTCGGGGCCGAGGTGGCTCGCGAGTCGCTCCTGGCTGAGGTGCTCAAACAGATCCTGGCCGATGGCGCCGGGGCCGAGCAGACCCCGACCTACGCCGCCTTCAGTGCCGAACTTTTCCTGCTGTGCGCTGCGGCGGCGCGCCAGGCCGGACTGCCTTTTCCCCAGCCCGTCGAAGCGCGTTTGGCCGCTTTCGCCAATTTCGCAGGCTGGCTCCCGCCGAAAGCCAGCGGCTTCGGCGACAATGATGAAGGCCGCGTGATCACGCTGGGGGGCGAAACCGATTATGTCGGATCGGTCGCGGCCGCCATCCATGGTTTTCTACGGATGCCGGGCAGCGCACCGGAGCCTGGCGATTTTCGCGCGCTTTTCTTCGGCGCGCCACCGCGGCCGGCGCCGGTGCCGAATGGATTGCATACATTCACGCAAGGCGGGCTCTCCGTCTGGCGCGGCGAGATGAATGGTCGCAACGTCCATCTGACATACGACCACGGCCCGCTGGGCTACCTTTCGATAGCAGCGCACGGTCATGCCGACGCGCTGTCGCTCACCCTGTGCATTGACGGCGATCCGGTGCTGGTCGACCCCGGCACATGGCTCTATGGTTCGGGGGGAGGCTGGCGCGACTGGTTCCGCTCGACGCCGGCGCACAACACGCTGAACCTAGAGGGTAAAAGCCAAAGCATCATCTCCGGGGCGTTCAACTGGTCGCACAAGGCGGTTGCGACATTGGTGGAGAGCGAGCCGGGGCCGCACTGGAGGCTGTGTGCCCGACATGACGGGTACAAAGGCCGCTTCGGCGTTGTGCATCAACGCGCCGTGACACGCGATGGCGACGGCATCCTCGTGACCGACCAACTGCTCGGCGGCAGCCGCGTCGCTGAGATCGTCTTCCAACTCGCCGCCGACCTCCACGCCAACAGGGATGGAAACATTGTCACGGTATTGCGCGGCGCTGAACCTTTGATGACTATCCACTTTCCAGACGCAGCGATCCACATCCGTTCCGGCGGCGACACACCGGGCCAGGGCGGCTGGGTTTCGCCGCGTTTTGGTGCAAGGCAGCCAGCCGAACGCCTCGCATGGCGTGGCCAAGTAGGCGAAAAGGGAGTAGTCATCCGGCTCGCGCCAAGTCCGCCGCAGACCCGATAACGGGCAGGTTGCAGGCGCAGCGTTCGACATTAATTACGTTCAGATATTTAGCGGTTTTGACACCGTTGATCTGCTAATTTGGCCATGATTGTTCTGCCAGTCGCATCCCGATACACAGTTGCGGGCAGCATATGATGGGCCTGGCAATATGTGCTTCGCGACGAGCCGGATCACCATTTCACCACCTAGGAGCCACTGCATCGATGTTTTCGGAATTCGCCAGAGTGATCGTGGAAAAACTCTCACACATCGATCTGCTGACACTCGGTCTCTTGTTGCTCACGGCGCTGGGGAGCGCGGTGGTCGCCTACTGGCGAACGGTCGAACAGAAATCCTTCCGGGACTTTTTCGACTTCGCCTTTCCCGCGGAAGTCATCATGCACCCATCGGCGCGAGCGGACGCATTGTTCTGGATCACGAAAAGGCTGGTGATGCCCTTCCTGCTCATTCCCGCCGGTGTCACCTTCGTTGCCGCCACGGGATATGCAACAAACCAGGCAGTCGGCTGGCTCTTCAGCATCTCGCAACCGCTGATACCCGGCCCCGCCGGCCCAGTGACGATCATCCTCTTCACCGCAACCATGCTCGTTGCTTACGATATCTCCTACTACCTATATCACGTTGCCCAGCACCGTTTCCCGTTCCTGTGGGAATTGCACAAGGTGCATCATTCGGCCGAAGTGATGGTTGGGATCACCAAGGACCGGGTTCACCCCCTGGACGATCTGATGAACCGGATCTGGGACGGCGTCATACCGGGGATCAGTTTCGGCTTGTGGAGCCTGATTGCGCTTGATCCGGTCGAGATCGCCATATTTGGCATCAACGTCTATGTCATTCGCAACATTCTCATGATGGACTTTGTTCGCCACACGCATCTGAAGATTTCCTTCGGCCGGTTGAACGGCGTCATCTTGTGTCCGCACTGGCACCAGGTGCATCACAGTGTCGACCCTCGCCACTACGACAAGAATTTCGGGCTGCTTTTTTCATTCTGGGATCGCATATTCGGAACGCAGTTCATCCCGGATCCGGACGAAGACCTCAAGTTTGGACTGATAGATCGCGACGTACGCGACTATCAGTCGCTTTTCGGACTTTACGTGCTGCCGCTCAAGAAAATGGCAAACCATATCATGCGACTTTTTCAAAAGCGCATCGATGTCGCGCGGCCGCAGGACCGTCTCCAACCATGAACAAAATGGCTTCGATTGACGCTGTTGGTGCGGAGCGACTGGAAATCGTCAGTTCGACGGATCGCCTGGCCGCCATCGAAGCCGAATGGGTAGACCTATGGCATCGTACCCATGCACTGATCTTTCAGAGCCATGCCTGGGTTTCGGCATGGTGGAGCACCGTGCGTGACCGCGACCGGCGCTCGCTGCGGATCGGCCTGGTATGGAGCGATGACAGGCTGGTCGCTGTCATTCCCCTGGCGATCGGCAGACGAAAAGGACTTCGGCTCCTCGAATGGGCCGCCAATAGCTATACGGACTATGGTGATATTCTTGTCGCGCCGGAATGCTCCCTATCGGCCCTCCAGAACCTCTGGAACCGGATCTGTTCGGCGGGTGGCTTCGATCTTGCTTTTATCAATCGTCTGTCGCCGGATGCGGCAGCCCGCAGGATTTTTACACCGGGCTCTTCCAGCGGCGTCAAGCTTCGCGCCAATCACCGGGAGGAAGTCAGTTATCGCGTCGCTGGACAGTGGGCCAGCGGAGCAGCGTGGCTGGCGGACCAGTCGAAAAAGATGCGCCAGAACTATCGGCGCGGCATCAAGATACTGGAAGAAACAGGCGAAGTGAAATTCCGCCTCCTGTCGGCCGACGAGCCGCTGCAGCCATTGCTGGAGCGACTGTCGGCGCTGAAGCGCAGATGGCTGGAAAAGCACACGCGTGAATCCGACCTTTTCGAAGAGGGCGAGCCGGTTCTTGCCGCCCTGGTGGACGCGCTGTCACGCGCCGGTGTGCTGCGCATTTTCGTACTTGAATGCAATGGTGCGATGGTCGCGGTTTCCATCAACATCGTCCAGCACAACGTCATGATGGCATTCGTTACCACCTACGACCCTGATTTTAGCCGAGCGTCGCCGGGTGCGGTCCTGATTACGGAGTATATACAGTGGTCGTTTGATCACGGCTTGGGATTGGTCGATTTCCTCTGTGGCGGAGAGGCCTTCAAACATAGGTTTGCAACACAGGCCGTTACCCTCCAATCCGTTCTCGGGGCACGCACTGTGCAGGGCGCGCTCGCTTCTCTCGCTGATCGTATCTGTCAGACGATCCGCGTACGCTCACGCGGATTGGCGTCGGCGAATCCAGAGCGCCCGCCCGATGAGACTGCTTAATTTAGCTGGATAACTCGGGCAGAAGCCGCCGAGCGTCAGGGGGTTGGCGGGCGACACGGGCGCGCCATTCGAAAATCCGCGTCGATTGCGCCTCGGAATCGAGACCGAATGGGGTCCGCAGGTCGAGATTTCAGCCAATTCTCGCAATCAAGTCTCTCGAGGCGCAGTTTGTTGTCTGCGAAGCGTCGCAACACGTTCGTTGGCGTCACAATGGCAGCAGGCTAGGTCCTAAAATCATTGAAGATTTTTTCGGACAGGGCGCCTACCATAGGTCCGCGTCTTTGCTATTATTTCAATAGCTTAAGGTGGGCTGGTAGCGGGAGAGGGACTTGAACCCCCGACCCCAGGATTATGATTCCCGTGCTCTAACCAACTGAGCTACCCCGCCAGGGCGGCGAAAGGCCCGAAATCCGCCCTAAATCGCAAGGCGTTTCGAGGCGTTCGCCAAGGTCGCGCGGATATAAGGTTGGGAGGGCGAGCCTGTCAAGCATCGATGCGCGAGGGCGCCGGCATATTGTCGCCGGTAAAAGCTTTGCCGGGCTGGCATCTCCGGTAAGCCACCGGGGTTGAGTTCGACGGGGCACGCCGCTATGTCTCGGCCAAGAAATTAGAGTTTGAAGCTGATGAAGCCGCGCATTGCAGTCCTCGGTTGCGGATACTGGGGCAGCAACCACATCCGCACCCTCAAGGCGCTCGGCGCGCTGCATGCGGTTTCCGATGCCAATCGGGCGCGGGCCGAAGGCTTTGCCAGCGAGCAGGACTGCCTGGCGATCGAGCCCGACCAGCTGTTCGTGCGTGATGATATCGACGCCATCGTCATGGCGCTGCCGCCGCAATTCCATGCCGATCTTGCCGTGCGCGCCGCTGAGGCCGGCAAGGACGTGCTGGTGGAAAAACCGATTGCGTTGACCGTGCCCGACGCCGAGCGCGCCGTGCAGGCGGCCAGGGACAATGGCCGCGTGTTCATGGTCGGCCATGTCTTGCGCTTCCATCCCGCCTTCGAGACGCTGAAGGCGCTGATCGACAATGGCGAGCTCGGCGAGGTTCGCTACATCCACTCGCACCGGCTCGGCCTCGGCAAATTCCACACCGAGAACGACGCACTGTGGGATCTGGCGCCGCACGATCTGTCGATGATCCTGGCCATCACCGGCACCGAGCCGATCGAGGTCAGGGGCGAGGGAGCGGCACTCCTCGACAATCTCAGCGATTTCGCGCATCTGCACATGCGTTTTCCCAATGGCTTGCGCAGCCACCTCTTCACCTCGCGGCTCAACCCCTATCGCGAGCGGCGGCTGACCGTGGTTGGCACCAAGGCAATGGCGGTGTTCGACGATGTCGAGCCATGGGAGCGCAAGCTGGCCGTCTACCGCCACGCGGTGTGGCAGGACAGCGGCCAGTGGGCCTTCACCACCAACGAGCCGTCCTATGTCGCGGTCGGCCAGGGGATGCCGCTGACGCGCGAGCTCGAGCACTTCATCCAGTGTATCGAGACGCGGGCCGAGCCGCGCACCAGCGGCGAGGAAGCCATCAGGGTGCTGCGCATCCTGACGGCGGGTACAGTCACGCACACAAAGTCCTGAGACCGTTTCGAAACCCTGCTCTGAAGGCAGACGGAAACTAAAACTGTCTCCGAGAGGGTAGTGTTTACTCTGCGGGAATCTGCGCCGGCCTGGCTGCGAGCCGGCTGAGCATGGCTTCGG
Source organism: Mesorhizobium sp. M0772 (assembly GCF_040320135.1). Classification (NCBI taxonomy): domain Bacteria; kingdom Pseudomonadati; phylum Pseudomonadota; class Alphaproteobacteria; order Hyphomicrobiales; family Phyllobacteriaceae; genus Mesorhizobium; species Mesorhizobium sp. M0772. The sequence goes on from NZ_JAMYPB010000001.1 coordinate 85,728, forward strand.
CCTCGGCGCCGCGCTCGGAGCGCTCGATGAAGCCGCCGCCGAAGACGCGGGCTTCGTTGCCGTCGTCGGAATAGAGCACGCAGGCCTGTCCCGGCGCGATGCCGGACTCGCCGTCGACCAGTTCGACAAAGGTGCTGCCGGCGCGGTGATGCAGCACGGCCGGGCGCGGCGGCCGCGTCGAGCGCACCTTGGCGAACAGCTCCATGCCGGCGACCGGAATGTCGGACAGCGCGCGATCGCCCAGCCAGTTCATGTTGCGCAGATAGATCTTGTGCGTCTCCAGCGCCTCCCGCGGGCCGACGATGACACGGGCCCGGTCGGCGTCGAGATGGACGACGTAAAGCGGCTCGCCCGAGGCGATGCCGATGCCGCGGCGCTGGCCGATCGTATAGCGCAGGATGCCGTCATGGCGACCGAGCACGCGGCCGTCGATATGGACGATGTCGCCTGGGTTGGCGGCAGATGGCTTCAGCTTGGCGATGATGTCGGAATATTTGCCCTGCGGCACGAAGCAGATGTCCTGACTGTCCTGCTTGGCGGCAACGGTCAGCCCCATTTCTTCGGCGATGGCCCGCACCGCAGGCTTTGACAACCCACCCAGCGGAAAGCGCAGATAGTCGATCTGCGCCTGCGTGGTGGCAAACAGGAAATAGCTCTGGTCGCGGTCGGCATCGACGGGCCGGAATAGCGCGCGGTGGGCGCCATTGGCCCCGGAGCGGATATAGTGGCCGGTGGCGAGCGCATCGGCGCCAAGGTCCTTGGCGGTGGCCAAAAGGTCGGCGAACTTCACCGTCTGATTGCAAGAGACGCACGGAATGGGCGTTTCGCCGGCGACATAGCTCTCGGCAAACGGGTCGATGACCGCCTTACGGAAGCGCTCCTCATAGTCGAGCACGTAATGCGGAATGCCCAGTGTCTCGGAAACGCGGCGGGCATCGTCAATGTCCTGGCCGGCGCAGCACGACCCGGCCCGGTGCGTTGCGGCGCCATGGTCGTAGAGCTGCAGCGTGACGCCGACGACATCATAGCCTTCGCGCTTCAAAAGGCCGGCAACGACAGACGAATCCACACCGCCCGACATGGCGACGACGATGCGGGTGTTTTGCGGGCTGGCGGGAAGGTCGAGGCTGTTCATGGTTCTTTCGTTCTGCGCGGCGCTTCAATGGCAGTGGCGCGAATATAGGTCAACCACACCAGCGGCGCCAGCTTTGCGGCGGTGCCGATTTTGCGGGAAAATTGCGCGCCTGCCCGCCGTTGCCTCAAATGCCGACGAAAAGACTAACGCGGCGTTCATGATCCTTACCTACTCATTAGGGTTCGCTTAGGCAATTTTTAAAGCTGTGGCGGTAATGTGGTGGGGATTGGGTCTTTGAGTTTTTAGTAGAGAGTACGATGACCGATCTTGTTAGACCGCGAGTCAAATATGTTATTGGGCCTGACGGCAGCCCTCTTACGATTGCCGATCTTCCGCCGACGAATACACGTCGCTGGGTTATCCGGCGCAAGGCGGAAGTGGTTGCTGCGGTGCGCGGCGGGCTTTTGAGCCTCGACGAGGCATGCCAGCGCTACAAGCTGACCACCGAGGAATTCCTGTCCTGGCAAGCGTCGATCGACGAATACGGCCTTGCCGGGCTGCGCACGACGCGCATCCAGCAATACCGGCACTAGAGCCAGGACCACAATAGAAAAGGGCGCGGTAACCGCGCCCTTTTGCCTGTCGGTAATGCCTGCTGCTTCAGACCGTCAGCACCACCTTGCCGATCGGCCTGGTGGCGAGAAAGGCGTGCGCGGCGCCCGCCTGTGCGAGCGGAAAGCTCTTTGCCACATGGACCGCAAGCTTTCCCGCATCGACCAGTTTGCCAAGTTCGACGAGGCCTTCACGGTCGGGCACGACGGACATGCGCTCGACGCGGATCCCACGCGCAGCAGCCTTGGCTCGGGTGGTGTCGTGGACATTGAGCAGCGACACCAGGGCGCCACCGCCCTTCAGGACTGTCAGCGATTGGTCGGCATGGTCGCCGCCCATCGGCTCCAGCACCAGGTCGACGTCGCTGACCTCGGCGGTGAAATCTCGCTTGGTGTAGTCGACCACTTCATCGGCGCCGAGCGAGCGGACGAAATCGAGTTTCTTCGGGCTGGCGGTGGCGATGACATAAGCGCCGTGCGCCTTGGCGATCTGCACCGCCAGATGCCCGACGCCGCCGGCCGCAGCATGGATCAACACGCGCTGGCCGCGCTTCAGGCCGCCATGGCGGACAAGGCCTTGCCAGGCGGTCAGACCGGCCAGCGGCAGCGCGCCGGCATGATTGTGGTCAATGCCTTGCGGCTTCGGTGCGATTTCATCGGCCGGGGTGACAGCGAGCTCCGCATAGGCCGCGGCCTGCTTGGGAAAATGCGGCATGCCGAACACGGCGTCACCGACCTTGAGGCCGCCATCGACGCCTGGGCCTACCGCCTCGACCGTGCCTGAAATATCCCAGCCCAAAGTGAAGGGTGGTTCGCCCAGCAAAGGATATGGCGCGTAAGCTCGAAGGCATCACACCCAAAATGCTGACGCAGACCCTGCGCGTCCTCGAGCGCGACGGGCTGGTGCGGCGCGAAATCTTTCCGGTGATCCCGCCGCGGGTCGAATATGAATTGACCGAACTTGGCCAGAACCTGGCGGGGCTGCTCACCCAGATACGGTCCTGGTCGGAAGAGCATGTGCCTGACATCAAGCAAGCGCGGGCGAGGGCAGCGGCGAACCAGGACGGGATTTGACACGGGCCTGAAGCTGCGGCCGCCTTGCGGCCAGGTCAGCAGCGCCGGAGCCTTTTGGCGCGCTACACGCAAAGCAAAGCGCGGCGTCAGGCGGCGCCGGTCGGGTTAAAACCCTGCCGTCAGCCGATCATGGCGCTGCGACCGCCGAGTTCCGCGTCGCGGATCTTGGTGTCGCGCGATTCCAGCATCTCGGCCTTGGAAAGCTCCGCTTCAGCTTCGCCGAGTAATGATTCGGCAGCGCTTCGCTGCTGGGCCAGGTCGCTTTGAGAGTTTCTGAGGTTATCACGGCGCAGACGCGCCGCCTTGGCGAAGGTCGGATAGGCAAAATGATTGATGTCGGTGATGCCGGCCTTCTTCTCCTCGGCGGTGATCTGAAGCTCCAGTTCAACGGCCATGCGCTCGAACTCGGCGATCATCATGTCGAGCTGCAGCAGCTGCCGCCGCTTCTCATTCACCTGAAACTGCTTCAGCCGAACGAGGTTTTCACGTGACTTCATGATTCGGTACTCCCGGAAACGCACACCTGCACATATCGTCCAATCCGCCCGCCAGGGCCTGGCGTCGCCCGTATCCACCGGCATTCCCCGAACTATGGGAAACAAATCCCTAAAGTTTTTTGCCGGCGGTAACCATTCGTTTACGCGCATTGTTAATCATAAGGGCGAGGACTTAAGGCCGGGTAAAAATTCCGGCTCCCGATACGGAAGCCGGCCAGCGAGTCCCTTGAGTCACTTAGTCCGACTTATTAATGTGTTGCATTAGCGATTTGGTTCTGTGATTCATCATTAGATTCAAGAGGGTGTAGAAAGGGGTTAAAAAATCTGGTACCGTCCTTGGTGCGGAATTAGGTTTTGTTAACCATTCGATGGCAGCCTCTGTTCAGGCAATCACTGCTCCGGTCCCGGATGGGTCGTGACATGGTCCGGCGGCAGAAAAGGGGAATGAAATGCGCGTTCTGCTGATAGAAGACGACAGTGCAACCGCTCAGAGCATCGAGCTGATGCTCAAATCTGAAAGTTTTAATGTTTACACGACCGACCTCGGCGAAGAAGGTGTCGATCTCGGTAAACTTTATGATTACGATATCATTCTTCTCGACCTCAACCTTCCCGATATGTCCGGCTACGAAGTCTTGCGGACACTTCGCCTGTCCAAGGTGAAGACGCCGATCCTGATCCTGTCCGGCATGGCCGGTATAGAGGACAAGGTGCGCGGCCTGGGCTTCGGCGCCGACGACTATATGACCAAGCCGTTCCACAAGGACGAGCTGGTCGCCCGCATTCATGCCATCGTGCGCCGTTCCAAGGGCCATGCCCAGTCGGTCATCACCACCGGCGACCTGGTGGTCAATCTCGACGCCAAGACCGTCGAAGTCGGCGGTCAACGCGTGCATCTGACCGGCAAGGAATACCAGATGCTGGAGTTGCTCTCGCTGCGCAAGGGCACCACGCTGACCAAGGAAATGTTCCTCAACCACCTTTATGGCGGCATGGACGAACCGGAACTGAAGATCATCGACGTCTTCATTTGCAAGCTGCGCAAGAAGCTCGACGCAGCATCCGGTGGCCAGAACTACATCGAGACGGTCTGGGGTCGCGGCTATGTGCTGCGCGAGCCGGAAGACATCCGCGTCAGCGCCTGAGCGAACACCATCCGATTGAACCAATGCAAAAAACCCGGCTCAGGCCGGGTTTTTTGCTGTCCTTTTTGGCCCAAAACGAGCCGAATCAGGCGGCAACCTTCAAGGTACGAAATCGTTCGAGCAGTTGCGGCCGGTTGAACGGCTTCAACAGATAACCCTGGGCGCCGGCGCGCTTTGCCTTCATGATCGAGGCAACATCGACCTCGACCAGTGAGATCAGAATCTGCGGTTTGATCGTGCTCTCCATGGCGCGAACCTGGCGAATGACGTCGACCGCTTGCATGTCCGGCAGGGCGCCGTCGACGACAATCACATCAGGCATCTCGGCAGCGCACATCTCGACAGCATCAAGTCCAGTTGCCGCTTCGATGACCACCATGTCGGAGCCGCCAAGAATCCGTTTTGCAACCTTTCTGATGACGCTCGAATCGTCGACAAACATGCAGCGCTTCATTTCCGGGTCCTCTTTGCCATGGTGCGAACCGGCGGCATCCGGGTATCGGGATGCACACTAGGCCAATCTGGTAAAGAAGCAGAAAAGCCGTTAGGTAAAGTTTTTACAAACATGTCGTTTGCAGCCCCATTCGGCAGGGGCGTTGCCGGCAATGAAACTTGCCTGTTCTGAATTGCCGCAAATATCAGCGGGAAAAGATACTTGATTGTTCTTGATGCTCGGACGTCCTGCCGAGCGGCTTCGCTCAGGCCGCGGACAGCACGATCTCTTCGGCGGTCGCGTGAATCGAGATCGTCATGTTGGCCTCACGCGCCAGCAGCAGCGTGTAGTAGGGCTGGACGGTATGGGCGTCGATAGGCTCCTCGGGCTTGTTGCCGGAATGGAGTTCGAGGAATTTCGGCGGCACGCGCAGCATCGGGCCGCTTGCGGCAAGCGCAAAGCGCGGCTCGGTGTCGAGGTTTTCCAGCGTGACCACCAATCTGCCACCGCGCGGGATGGCGGCATTGGCGACGAGCAGCAAATTGAGCAGCAGCTTGACCTTGTTCTTGGGCAGCAGGGCGCGAACCCCGTTCCAGATCAATTCCGGCTTCTCGTTCTTCAGGAAGGCGATGGCGACGGACTCGGCATCGCCGGTGTCGATCATCATGCCCGCCGAACCGGCGGCACCGAAGGCGATGCGGGCGAATTGCAGGCGGGCCGAAGCGTTTCTGGCGCTCTGCCGGATCAGTTTCATGGCGTCTTCGTCGGCGCCGCCCTCGTCCAGGAGTTCGAGGCCGTTGTTGATGGCGCCGACCGGCGAAATGATGTCGTGGCAGACTCGGCTGCACAACAAGGCTGCGAGATCGGGTGCGGAGAGAGAGAAAAGCTCAGCCATCGGCGAAAAATCCCTGCTAAAATTCACTTCCTGGTGGCCGCGCGGCCGACAGCCACGCTCACCACCCGAATCACGCTCTCTCCCCCCAGGCATTCTGAATACACAGCGCCCGAGCGTGCAGCAACAATCCACAATTCTTGTGAGAAAAACGGCATCTTTGCACAGGATGGGAGCCCGTGCAGACAGTCAGAAACAGCCTTCGAACCGCCATGTTCATGTGGGAGGTTAATGGTTGAAAAAGGATTACGGCATAGTTTGCCCGTAACAGTCATCCTTAACGGCCGCCTAAAGAGCCGGACGGGGTGCGAGGCGTCGGCGAAGGTGCTCCCTGACGGAGATTGGAAGCATGGTTTCCCGATTCTACGACCGGACGTTTGTCCGCGTCTTCTTCATGGCGATTGCCCTCATGGGCGCTCTCGCTTTCTCAACCTCTGCGTCGCGGGCACAGGAATACACCGCTCAGGAGATCGTCGATTCCGGTCACAAGTTCTTCGGCGCGACGTCGGGCGGTCTCGCAACCGTCGTCGAGAAGATTTTTGCCTCCTACGGCCTGCCCAATGGCTATCTGCTCGGCGAAGAGGGCTCCGGCGCGCTGATCGGCGGCCTGACCTATGGCGAAGGCACGCTCTACACCAAGAATGCCGGCGACCATAAGGTGTTCTGGCAAGGGCCTTCGCTCGGCTGGGATTTCGGCGGCGAGGGATCGCGGGTGATGATGCTCGTCTATAACCTCGACGACGTCAGCAATCTCTACAATCGGTTCGGCGGCGTTGCCGGTTCGGCCTATGTCGTGGCCGGCGTCGGCTTCAACGTGCTGCAGAACAACAGGGTGCTGCTGGTGCCGATCCGCACCGGCGTCGGCGCGCGGCTTGGCGTTAATCTCGGCTATCTGAAGCTGACGCAGAGGCCGACCTGGAATCCTTTCTGAGCGATTCCGACCACACTTCGACCCGATCAACAGATTCTGACCCGGTGCAGCTGCGGCAAACCCTTGCCGCAGCGCTGGATTGCGTCATGCGAACATGGCAAAGTCCAGACTTGGCGGTTGCCGGATAGCGGCCCGCCCGTAACGGGTAGTCACCTTGGTTCAGTCGATCCTGTTCTTCGCCCTCGGCTTTCTGTGCGCAGGCTTTCTGGCGCTGCTGGTCGCGCCGGCCATCTGGCGGCGGGCGGTTGTGCTGACACGCAAGCGTGTCGAGGCGTCGGTGCCGCGAACGCTGGCCGAGATCCAGGCCGATAAGGACAGCTTGCGGGCCGAGTTCGCCATGACGACGCGCCGGCTCGAAATCAGCATCAAGACGCTGCGTGAGCAGGCGAATGAGCAACTCGTCGAAATCAATCGCTGCCGCGAGGCGCTGAAGGGCCTGGCGGTCGAGCGCAAGGACAAGAAGCAGGCGCTTTCGGAGCTCGGGGAAAAAAACGAATTGCTCCTGCATCGCGAGCAGCAGATACAACAGCTGTCTGACAGGCTTGCACAAACAGAGCGCACGATGGAAAAGCGCGCGCTCGAGCTGGAAAAGCTCGAGCATATGTACGACGACGCGTCCTTCTCCTCCAGCAATCGTCAGATCGAACTGGTGGCTCGCGAATCCGAGCTGGAAAAACTTGCCAACGACATTTCAGTGCTGCGCGGCCAGCGCAAGGAGGCCGACAGGCGCCATCAGGAAGTCGTCACCGAGGCCAAGGCCACGCGCGATGCCTTGAAGGCCGAAAAGAAAAGAACCGCCGACCTCGACAGAAAGCTCGAGCGCCTGCTCGCCACGCTTGCCGATCGCGAGGACAAGCTCGATCGCCGCGAAAAGGAACTGGCCCGGCTTCGCGAACGGGTGAAGGGCGAGGCTGCGGGAGGCGCCGCGGCTGCTGGCCTGGTTGGTGCGCAAGACAGTGCCCGCGCCAGGAACGAGGACATGGACAAGACGCTCGCCAAGCTCGAAGGCGACCGAGAGCGGCTCGAAGCCAGGCTGACGACGCTGGCCCGCGAAAACAAGCGGATGAAGGCGGAGCTTGGCGGTTCTGGATCCGCGAAGCCCGGGAATGGCCCCGGCAATGGCAATGATGCCGGTTTTGCCTTGCGCGAACAGATGAACAATCTGGCGGCTGAGGTCGTCCATTTGACGGCCAAGCTCGAAGGACCTGATTCACCGATCGCCAAGGCGCTGGCGGCGCCGCAGGAAACGCGGTCAGGAACCACCAGCCTGGCCGATCGCGTCCGGGCGTTGCAGAAGGCAGATTTGCCGAGCTGAGTTTCAAGCCCCGGCTTGGAATTGCCTGACTACGCCTATCAGGGCGAAAAATGGTGCAGCGCAATGGCTGACGCGGCAGCAACATTCAGGCTGTCGAACCCTTCCGACATCGCGATCCGCACCGTCCGCAGGCGGGCAAGCAGGCTCTCCGGGAGGCCCTCGCCTTCGGTACCGAGATAGAGCGCCAGTCGTTTCGGTCGCGCGGCATCGCGAATGTCAGCCTCACCACGCGGCGACAAAGCGACCTGGCCGAAGCCCAACTCGCCGAGCTTCGCGATGAAAGCTTCAGTGTCGCCGAAGGACGCAAAGGGCACCTTCAACGCGGCGCCGACGGAGACGCGGATCGCCTTGCGATACAGTGGGTCGCAACAGGTGGCGTCGACGAAGACGGCATCGGCGCCGAAGGCGGCGGCATTGCGGAAGATCGATCCGATATTGTCATGGTTGGCGATGCCGATGAGAACGACGATCAACGCTTCGGCAGGCAAGGTGTCGAGCAAGGCCTCGGCGGGCTGTGGCGTGCCCTTGCTGCCGATCGCCAATATACCGCGATGCATGTGGAAGCCGGCGATCCTGTCCATGACGGCGCTTGCCGCAACGTAGACCGGCAGGTCGGCAGGGGCCTTGCGCAGGATGTCGTCGAGCCCGGCCAGCCGGTTTTCGAGGACCAGGACCGACTCCGCAGCAAAGCGTCCGGCTGACAGCAGGACGTCCAGCACCACCTTGCCTTCGGCAACGAACCGGCCATGGCGGCCGGTGAGATCGCGCTCGCGGATGTCGAGATAGGCGGCGACCCGCGGATCGCGCGCGTCGTCGATCTGGATCGGATCCATCAATACCTCGGCCGGCGAAAAATCGTCAGCGAGGTAAGAAGCGATCGGAGCCGCCAGTCAAGCCCCGCAGGTCAAGTCCCGGCGCGGCGCAGACGCGTTGCCATTTGGGACAAGTCGCCTATCCCGAAAATGCCGTCCAGCATGCGCAACAGTTCGCGCACGGCTTCGGACTTGCAGGAATAGTAGATCATCTGCCGGTCGCGGCGGGTCTCGACAAGATCGAGCGCCCTGAGCTTGGCCAGATGTTGCGACAAAGCGGACTGGCTGAGCATCACCTTTTCGGCGATGGCGCCGACCGACATTTCACCGTCGGCCAGATAGCTCATGATCAAGAGCCGCTTTTCGTTGCCCATAAGGGTCAGAAATGTCGCCGCCGATTCGGCATTGGCGATTAGTTTGGTCGAGACCATCGATGCCCCATGTTTTCCTGCTCATCCAAACGCTATGGGGGCAAATAGCGTTGGCTGCTATAATTCAGCTATGGATCACGCTGCTGATTCAGCGTCGCCTGAATCGTAGATCATTTCGCCCAAATCTCAAGACGTGCTTTTGATTCATGACGATTATCCTTGCGTAGCTGGCGCACGACCGGCTTTGGCCAGGTCGACCAGAACCGGCCGCAGGTCGCGCGCGCTCTTCAATGGCTGCGGAAAATTGACCCTGCAAACGGTGTCGCCCGATGCCAGGTCCATGCCCTCGGCATCGAAGCCGGTGATGGTCCAACCATCACCTTCAACCCTGGCGAAATGATGGGCATAGACGGCGATGGCGTCGAGATGGTCGGCATTCATGTGGTCGAGACCGGACTGTTCGCTGGCTGCCAGCTCGTCGACGATCGGCCCCTCGGTGATGAGATGGGCACGGTCGAGCAGGTAGGCCTTGCCGAAGCCGCCATTCAGGCTGGCGCGCTCCGGCTCGAGCCGAAAGATCGAGAAATCGCCGAGCTCGGCATAGAGCTTTGCCTTGGGATTGCGGTTGAGATAGCGCCGCTCGGCGCGGGCATGCGCGCTCGACCCGCGTTCCAGCGGCTGCGCCCGGCAGACCAGCGTTATCCTGGGATGCGCCAGCGGATCGCCCTTGCCGGGTTCGCCGACAAGCAGCGAGCAGCGCGGCTCGGCAAGGATGGCGCCGGTATGGGCTGACAGCGCCGAGACAAGGATCAGAGGCGTGCCATCGATGTCGGTGGCGACTCCGACCCTGGAGGCCAGCGGTGCGCCGGTCGACGGCTCGATCACCGCGAGGGCGCCGAAACGGGCGCTGCGGATCAGCGTTGCGGCCAGCCTGATCGCCTCGGCGTCCGTCGCGCGAATGACGTCCTTCTTCGGCTGGTCCAAAATGCTCACCAGGTAAGTTGATTTTCTAAATCCAGTTATTGGCCAATCATGCCGGCTTTGACAAGCGCTTTGATCTCGGCTGTCGAAAAGCCGAAGCGCGCCAGCACGGTCTGGGGCAGCTGATCGTCATCTTCAGACATGCCGGCAAGCGCCGGCTGCGAGGCCGAGAAGCGTGGCGCGGGCGCGGGGCGCTCGAGCGCACCGGCCTTCACAAATGCGTGACGCGCCCGGCTGTGCGGATGATCCCTGGCTTCGGCCAGCGACAGAACCGGCGCCACGCAGGCATCGCTTGCGGCAAACAGCGCGTCCCAGTCGTCGCGTGTCTTCTGCCGGAACCGGTCGGCAATGGCCGCGCGCATGTCCGGCCACAACGCCTTGTCGTATTGGCCGCGGACAAAATCCTCGCCGAGCGGCAGCAGCCTTGCGAATGCGGCGAAGAAGCGCGGCTCAAGGCAGCCGACCGCAACGTGGCGTGCGTCCGCCGTCTCATAGGTGTCGTAGAAGGGCGCACCGGAATCGAGCAGGTTGGCGCCGCGCCGGTCGCTCCACAGACCTGCCGACATGAAGGCGTGTATGGGGGCCACCAGCATCGAAGCGCCCTCGACCATCGCCGCGTCGATCACCTGGCCTTTGCCGGAGCGCGAGCGCTCGAACAGCGCTGCAAGCACCCCGGCGATCAGCATCATGGCGCCGCCGCCATTGTCGGCGATCAGATTCAGCGGCGGCACCGGCCGGCCTTCCTCCCGGCCTATGGCATGCAACACACCGGAATAGGCGAGGTAGGTGATGTCGTGGCCGGCGCGACCTGCGAGCGGCCCGTCCTGGCCGAAGCCGGTCATGCGGCCGTAAATCAGCGCCGGATTGCGCGCCAATGCAGCATCCGGGCCGAGACCAAACCGCTCCATCACACCGGGGCGAAAGCCTTCGACAAACAGATCGGCCTTTTCGGCAAGGCGCAGCAGCAGTTCCGTTCCTTTGGCCTGCTTGAGGTCGACGCGCAGGATGGAGCGGCCGTGACGGTCGAGATTGTGCGCATCGGAGAGCGGCAGCAGGGGTTGGTCCGAACCGGTGCGCTCGATGCGCAGCACCTCGGCGCCCATGTCCGACAGCATCAGCCCCGCCAGCGGCACCGGGCCGAGCCCAGCCATCTCGATGACTTTCAGGCCGGCCAGCGGACCGGTCTTCACTGCGCCGGCCGCCATGGCCGTCTATTTCGGCGCCATGCGGATTGCCCCATCGAGGCGGATGGTTTCGCCGTTGAGCATCTGGTTTTCGACGATATGCAGGGCGAGCGCGGCATATTCGGACGGCTCGCCGAGGCGGGACGGGAAGGGCACGGCCGCGCCGAGCGAATCCTGCACCTCCTGCGGCATGCCGGCCATCATTGGCGTCTTGAAGATGCCGGGCGCGATGGTGCAGACGCGAATGCCGGAGCGCGCCAGGTCGCGGGCAACCGGCAGCGTCATGCCGACGACGCCGCCCTTGGATGCGGCATAGGCGGCCTGGCCGATCTGGCCATCATAGGCGGCCACCGACGCGGTGTTGACGATGACGCCGCGCTCGCCGCCCTGCAGCGGTTCGAGTTGGGCGGCACGGTCGGCGACGAGGCGGATCATGTTGAAGGTGCCGATCAAATTGATCTCGATCACCTTGCGGTACTGGTCGAGCGGATGTGGACCATCCTTGCCGATCGTCTTCACGCCGATGGCAATGCCCGCGCAATTGACCAGGATGCGCGCTGGCCCAAGTCTCTTTTCCACCTCGGCGACCGCGGCCGCACCGCTGTCGGCGCTGCTCACATCGCACTGGATGGCGGCGCCGCCAATGTCGCCCGCCACCTTCGATGCCCGGTCGATGCCGATATCGAAAATGGCGACGCGCGCGCCCTTGTCGGCCAGCGCGCGGGCGGTTGCCTCGCCGAGGCCGGAGCCGCCGCCGGTTACGATCGCAATCTGGCCGTTCGGGTTCATGCTGCATGCTCCGTGCTGTTCCAGGTCATGCTACGGAGGTCGCCGCCATGGTGCAACCTGACCAATGGGGATCCATCGCGACCGGTGCCGCGACCGATCCTGGAGCTCAGGCCATCACTGGTGCCTGCTCCGCGATCCTGGCAAGGCTGGCATGGCCGACCTCGCCGGAGAGCCGCGCCACGGCACCGGGCACGATCTCGTGCGACAGCAGCCGGTCGAGGTCGACCGGGCGCGGCATGGAGATCTGGCCGCGGGGGATCTTTCTGAAGCCGAGCGGGCCGTAATAAGGCTCGTCGCCGACAAGGATCACCGCCGGCGCGCCGGCCTTGGCGGCCGCCTCCAGCGCGATCGCCACGAGCCGGCGGCCGATACCGAGATTCTTGAAGGCGGGCCGCACGGCGAGCGGCCCGAGCATCAGCGCGCGTCCGGCGCCGGCGGCGATGCGGGTCATGCGCACCGAAGCAACGACGATGTCGCCATCCATGGCGACAAAGGATAGCGAGCGCTCGTGGCCGCCGGTCTCGCGAATCTTGTAGGCGGCCAGCACGAAACGGCCGGGGCCAAAGGCTTCGTCGTTGATGGCTTCGATTTCGGGATCATGCGCCGGAGTTTCCGGCAGGTATTTCACGTCGGCAAGGCTCATGGTCTTCGCGGTCCGATAAAGAGGAAAGGTTGCTGCAAGCGGCAGCGTTCGCCAGTCAGCGCTTTCTAAGCGCGGGCGCCCTTTCGTCGTCGGTCAAACCGGATCAAGCCAAGATCGAACATGCGGAGTGTCCGCTAGCATCAATTTCCGGCGGCTGCAATCGGCTGTTTTCATCCGGCGTTTCATACGAGTGACGCTCTGTTCAGCAGATGACGGCTTCGGCATTGCCGCCTTGCGACTACATTGGCCAAGGCACGCAAGGAGATTTCGTATGGGATTGCTGGTCGAAGGCAAATGGCAGGACCGTCCGGCCAATGTCGATAGCAGCGGCAGGTTCATCCGCGCCGAGACGCAGTGGCGTGACTGGATCACGCGCGACGGCGCGCCGGCGCAAGGTCGTACGCGCGGCTTCAAGGCCGAGCCCGGACGCTACCATCTTTATGTCTCGCTCGCCTGTCCGTGGGCGCACCGCACGCTGATCTTTCGCGCGCTGAAGAAGCTAGAAGACATCATCCCGGTTTCAGTCGTGCATCATTTCCTCGGTGCTGAGGGCTGGACGTTTTTGGCCGAGGATGGCGCCACCGGCGACACGCTCTACGGCCTCGACTTCCTGCACCAAATCTACACCAAGGCCGATCCAGCCTATTCGGGCCGGGTTTCGGTGCCGGTGCTGTGGGACAAGAAGGAAGAGACCATCGTCTCCAACGAATCCGCCGAAATCATCCGCATGCTCAATTCGGCCTTCGACGAGTGGGGCGATGCCGCTCTCGATTCCTATCCGCCAGGCCTGCGCGGCGAGATCGACAAGGTCAATGCGCTGGTCTTTCCCGCCGTAAACAACGGCGTCTACCGCGCCGGCTTTGCCACCACGCAAGCGGCCTATGAAGAGGCGTTCGGCGAGCTGTTCGCGGCGCTCGACACGCTGGGGGGCCGACTGTCAAAACAGCGCTATCTCACTGGCGAGCGTGTCACCGAGGCCGATTGGCGGCTGTTCACCACGCTGGTGCGTTTCGACCCGGTCTATGTGGGCCATTTCAAATGCAATCTGCGCCGCATCGCCGACTATCCGAACCTTTCGAACTATCTGCGCGACCTCTACCAGGTGCCCGGTATCGCCGGCACGGTGAACCTGCACCACATCAAAATGCACTATTACGGCAGCCACGAGAGCATCAACCCGACGCGCATCGTGCCGGTCGGGCCTGGGCTCGACTATGGCGCGCCGCACGACCGGGCGCGGTTCAGGCAGGCGGCGTGAGCATCGGATTGACAGCCTACCAGTACGGCGATACCGGCTCGCCTTCAAAAACCTCGGCAAGCCGCCGCAGCGTCGCCGGCGTCGTGCCATGCGGCAAGCGGTCGAGCGGAAAGAAGCCTGCTTCGGCGATCTCGTGGTCCGGCAGTTTCGGCGCGGTCTGGTTGAAGGTTTCGATGAGATAGAGGCCGACATGGTCGCGGCGGCTGGAGCGGCGGTTGAAATGCATCGATTTCAGCACCGGCTGGGCTGTCAGCGCGATGTTGCCTTCCTCGGCCAGTTCGCGCACCAGCGCCTCACCGAGCGTCTCGCCGACTTCGACGCCCCCGCCCGGCAATTGCCAGCCGGGAACGTAGGTGTGGCGGATGAGGAAGACAGTGTTCGAGGCGCGATCGTGGATCAGGCCGCGCACGCCCAGCGTCATCGGCCGCCGCAGCAGGAAATAGAGATGGAACAGCCTTGCCCTGAGGCCTGCCCAGCCGGTCTGGCGAAACGCCTGCTCCGGGTCCGATATAGCCATGACTAGCGAAACCGTGGATGGGCAGGAAACAGTGAGTGGAAAGCGGGGAGCGCGTCGCCTATGAAGGAAGGATGTTCAGGCTCGCGCATATTTCCGATGTCCATCTGGGGCCGCTTCCCGGTGTAACCTATCGCGAACTCGCGTCCAAGCGCGTCGTCGGCTACGTCAACTGGCAGCGCAACCGCCGCCGCCATATGCACGATGCCGTCATCGACACCATCGTCGCCGACATGAAGGCGAGCACACCCGACCACCTCACCGTTACCGGCGATCTGGTCAATCTGGCGCTCGACGGCGAGATCGAGATGGCCAAGCACTGGCTTGAGACGCTGGGTTCGCCGGAGGATGTCTCGGTGGTGCCGGGCAACCACGACGCCTATGTGCCGGGCGCCTTCGACAAGGTCTGCCGCTCCTGGGCGGCGTGGATGAGCGGCGACGGCGTGACTGCGCCGATCGACCGCAACGCTTTTCCCTATCTGCGCGTACGCGGCAATGTCGCGCTGATCGGCGTTTCGACGGCGCGCGCCACGGCGCCGTTCATGGCCAACGGCTTCTTCCTCGAAGGTCAGGCGCAAAGGCTGGCGACAGTGCTCGACGCAACGAACAAACGCGGCCTGTTGCGGGTGATCATGATCCATCATCCGCCGGTGCGCGGCGCCGTCGCCCAGCAAAAGCGCCTGTTCGGCATCTCCCGCTTCCACAAGACCGTTCATAGGCATGGCGCCGAACTCGTGCTGCACGGCCATTCGCATCTGCCGTCGCTGTTCTTCATCGGCGGGCGCGGCGCCAGGATTCCGGTCGTCGGCGTCGCCGCCGCCGGGCAGTCGCCAGGCAGCAAGAACCCGGCGGCACAGTACAATCTGCTCGATATTGACGGGGAGAAGGGCAATTGGCTGATTCGCCTGACGCGGCGCGGCCTGACCGGGCCGGCCTTGCCGCCATCGGACCTGCAGGTCATTGAACTCGGCGCGCAGACACCGAGGCCTTCAGATCGTTGATCAGAAGCTGATCTTCATCGCCATCAGGCGATCCCAAAACAGCGCGGCCGCCACCGCCAGGCCAACAAGCGCGCCGGCGGCGACGAAGCCCAGGCCTGCAAAGAAGGTTGACCAGCTCTTGCCTGGCGCGGCTGCTTGCAAGGGCGGCTCCGCTTCGACCACCGCAGGGCGTTTCAGGTCGGCGACGGCCGGCTCGACACCGCCCTCCATCATGCGCTGGCGCTCGACGATACGCTCCGCCACATAGCGCGTGACCTGATCGGCGACCGGTTTCATATCGGTCGATTCGGCGAGCACGACGCGGCCGATGCGGGTATCACTGAGAAAGCGGTAGGTGCGGCGGTCGCGCCCCATGGCGACATGGCTGACGGCGTCGATCCACAGGCGGGGCTGCAGGCCGGAGGAGACGACGAAGTCGAAATTGTCCATGTCGGCGGGCACGTCGGCAAAGACCGGGGCGAGCTCGGCGGCGAGCAGATCAAGCCGCATCCGGTGCGCCTCGCGCATGTCGACCACGACATCGTCGCGATCGGCGAAGGCATTTTTCACATCGCGAACGGCGTCGGACAGTTTGCGGGAGGTGTCGGTGGGGGTGATGTTTTCGCCAGTGTCCTTCATCGGCGTCGCCTCGCTGATATGGTTAATTGCGAGTTAACACAGGCGGCGGCAAAATGCACTGGCGAGATGCGGGCGTCAGTAAGGTTAGCTCGCCGCGGCCTCGAATGTCGGACGCAGGCGCCTGCCGCGGCGTGCCATGTTTCGGCGCACGGCCTGGGCGACCACATCAGGCACTTCCTCGACCAGCGTATGGCCGGCATCGAGCACGTGATGAATATGAAAATGCGCCGGCAGACAATCAGCCTGGGTAAAGGGCAACACCGGATCGTCCGTTCCCCAAACCACCATCACCGGCATGTCGAGGGTGTCCAGCTGTTCGCGGGGTATGACCCCCTGCCGCTCGTTCCTGGTCATGACGGCTGATATCTCAATCAGCTTGCGCAACTGGCCGGGGCGACGGCGTACGTCCGCCAGGACGCCAACGATGCGTTCGGGCGGCGGGCTTCGCGGTCCCGACATGGCGGCAAGGCAGGCGCGGATTTGCCGTCTGTCGGCGGCCGCGGCGTAGCGGCGCAACAGCGGTCCGTTGATCTCGGGGCCAACACCGCCCGGCGCCAGAAGCGTCAGCGAGCCTATCCTTTCAGGCTCGGCAAGCGCCATCAGGGAGGCGACCGCGCCGCCCATCGAATGACCGGCGACATGCACCCTTGCTATCCCGCGTGCGGCGATATCGGCGAGAACCGCTCGCGCCGCTGTTTTGGCCGGGCCGCTGCCAGGAAATTCGAGAGACAGTCCGTGTCCCGGAAGATCGTAGGCCAAGGTCCTGACATCGGGCCCTAGCGACGCGGTCACCTCGCGCCAGATATCATGGCAACCACCGAAGCCATGCAGCAGGACGACCGTCTTCGGCCCGGCGCCCCGCTCGGCAACATAGAGGGATGAGACCATGAAAATGTGCGATTATTGCAAGACTGGAGAGGAAATTCGAATCGAGGCTGGATTGCTCCCAGTCCAGACCGATGGCCAGTAAAGTTTTCGCGATCCGGAAAGACTAGCTGGCGTTGCCGAGGCCCGCGGCGCGTAGCGCCTCAACCAGCCGGTCGGTCAGATCGGCGGGATATTTGCGCTCGGCGAAGGCCGCGCGCGGATCGGCGGCGAATTTCGGGAATTTGGTGGTCAGCTCATCCAGAAGCTTGGCTGCCAGCTGTTCGCGGCCGGCAGCCTTGGCGCCGATCAGCCGCGCCGCCAGATAATGCGATTTCATCGCCGTCGTGCGCAGCGACTCGCTGGCTATCGCGGCCTTGTTCATGTCGCCCAGCATAAATTGCCCGGCGAAAAGCCCAAAATCCCACCATGTCGGATGGCCGCTGAACGTCTCGACGGCATGGGTCAGGATGGGTGTTCCCTCGGCATATTTGCCGGCAAAGATCAGGCCATAGCCGTAAGCGGCAGCCATGCCGAGGTCGTAGGGGTTGAGCTCATAGGCCTTGCGCATCCAGCGGATCGATTCCTCGGTGTTGCCGAGGCGCGAATTGAGGTAGCCATAGGCGCGGTGCGCATAGGGGCTGGTCGGTCCCATCTGGATGGCGCGATGGGCGAAAGACATTGCTTGTTCGACCGTCGCGCCAGGCGGATAGGCGTAATGATCGGTGGCGGCCTCAAGGGTCAGGGAGGCCAGTTCCGAATAGACCAACGACGATTTCGCACCCTGGCCGGCGAGGTTGTCCAGGCAGCGATAGGCGGCCTCGTGCGTCCTGGTGCTCTGGTCGAGATAGTATCTGTCGTTGAGGATCAGGCAGCTCGTCAGCCCGGTCTGAATGCCGTTCTGTTCGATGTAGCTGTAGAGCGGGCCGGAGGCGGGAACGGTCGAGCTGAGGATGGCGGCGATACGATCCTCGACGGTGCCAGGTGCGCTGTCGGCGGCCGTCAGACTGCGGGACAAAAGCACGCGGCCGGTCGCCACGCTCTGCAGTTCGAGCGTCACGTCACCTGCCATTGGTCCCGGCAGGACATCGAAAACGAAGCTGGTCGGGTCGGTGCTCGGATCGCGCTTGCTGTCGGCGTCGCGGCCGATGAAGTCGATCGTGTCGAAACCGGCAAGGCCGGCGCGCAGCGAAGCGGCGACGCGGCCGGCCTCGGGGCCGGTGGCCTTCACCGCGATGTAGACGAGGGGCAGGGCCTCCATCGACGGCGATGCGATGCTGCTCGTTACGCCCGCGGTCTCGACCACCGCGGTAGGATCGCTGCTGGCAAGCAATGCGCCGCTGCCCTGGCGCAGGATGAGCACGCCCAGCATGAGAATGACCAGCGTCATGGCGACCCAGAAGAACTGGAGATGGCGCGCCAGCGAAGGCCCAGGTTCTGTAACCCCCGAAGCTGTCGCGGCAGCGGGAACGGCGTCAAGAGCCGCCTGGTCGGGCGATCCGGGCAAGGTGGCTACCGCCGCCGCAAGCGGCTCCTGCCCAACCGGCAGGCGTATGGCGTTGAGCTCATAGGACGGCACGTAGCCGCCGCGCGGAATGGCAATGCGAACCGGTTCGGCTATGCCTTCATTGGCGAAATAATGCTGGAGAAGTTCGCGCAGCCGGCCTGCCTGCACCCGGACAACGGCGTCGGTCGACGAATCGAAATCGCCGTCCTTGCCGAAGACGTCCATGGCGATGGAGAAACCCTTGAGCCTGTCGGCTTCGCCGGCCTGCTCGCGCTCAACAAGATAGCGCAGCAACTTGCGCGCGCGCTCGGAACGTCCGAACGTTTCGCTGGCGAGCAGTCGCTCCAGTGTCTCGCGCACTGCGGGGGCGGCAGGCGTGGCATGCTGCAAGTGTCGATCCTCTCGAAGTCGGCACAGGTTGAGGCGCAATCATATAGAGCCTGCACTTCCATACAAGCATGCTTATGTTATGCGATCGCGTAACACACCGGATAGTTGCCGGTGGTTGACACAAAAGACCGGAATTTCCCTCGGCAAATGGGGGATTTCCGGGCGCCGCGGACATTCGGCGCCCGGGAAAATATCAGCCGGCCTTGCGGCCGATTATCCGGTTGGCGGCCGAAACAACGGCTTCCAGCGAGGCGGCGACGATGTTGGTGTTGATGCCGGCGCCGAACAGCTTGCCGCCGGGATATTCCATCTCGACATAGGAAATCGCCGAGGCGTTCGAGCCGCGCTGGAGCGAATGTTCGGAATAATCAAGCACCGACATGTCGACGCCAACATGACGCGACAGCGCATCGACGAAGCCGTCGATCGGGCCGGTGCCGGAGCCGGCGATTGTCGTCTCCTTGCCGTTGTCGAGGATCACCGCCTCGACCACGCGCCGGCCCTTTTTCTCGGTATCGGGATAGGTGTGATGGTCGAGGAACTTCAGTCGTGCGCCGGGCTGGTCGACATAGGTTTCAATAAAGCGGTCATGGATGCGTTTTGCCGGCACTTCCTTGCCTTCGGCGTCGGTGATCGCCTGGATCTCCTGGCTGAACTCGATCTGCAGGTTGCGCGGCAGATTGAGGCCGTAATCGGCCTGCAGTACATAGGCGATGCCGCCTTTGCCCGACTGCGAGTTGATGCGGATGATCGCCTCGTAGCTGCGTCCGACATCGGCCGGATCGATCGGCAGATAGGGCACTTCCCAGACCGGCGTGTTGGCCTTCTTCAAGGCCTTCATGCCCTTGTTGATGGCGTCCTGGTGCGAGCCGGAAAAGGCGGTGTAGACCAGTTCGCCGACATAGGGATGGCGCTCGGAGATCTTCAGCTGGTTGGAATATTCGTAGACGTCCTTCATCCGGTTGATGTCGGAGCAATCCAGATGGGGATCGACGCCTTGCGTGTACATGTTGAGCGCCAGCGTCACGATGTCGACATTTCCGGTGCGCTCGCCATTGCCGAACAGCGTGCCTTCGACGCGGTCCGCACCCGCCATCAGGCCGAGCTCGGTGGTGGCGATGCCGGTGCCGCGATCGTTGTGGGGGTGCAGCGAGATCAGCAGGTTCTCGCGGTCGTCCAGGTTGCGGCACATCCATTCGATCCGGTCGGCATAGATGTTGGGCGTCGACATCTCGACCGTCGACGGCAGGTTGATGATCAGTCTGTTGTCGGCTGTCGGCTTCACGATCTCGGTGACGGCGTTGCATATCTCCAGCGCGACTTCGAGCTCGGTGCCGGTAAAGCTTTCGGGCGAATATTCGAAGCGATAACCGCCGCCGGCCTTGGCCGCCATGTCGGTGATCATCTTGGCCGCGTCGGTGGCGATGCGCTTGATACCGCCGACATCCTTCTCGAAGACGACGCGACGCTGCAACTCGCTGGTCGAATTGTAGAAATGCACGATCGGGTTGGTGGCGCCCTTCAGAGATTCGAAGGTGCGGGTGATGAGTTCGGGACGGCACTGCACCAGCACCTGTAGCGAAACATCAGTCGGCACATTGCCTTCCTCGATGCACCAGCGGGCGAAATCGAAATCGGTCTGCGAGGCCGAGGGGAAACCGATCTCGATCTCCTTGAAACCCATGTCGAGCAGCAGGGCGAACATGCGCGCCTTGCGCTCATGGCCCATCGGATCGATCAGCGCCTGGTTGCCGTCACGCAAATCGACCGAACACCAGATCGGCGCCTTGTCGATGACCTTGTTGGGCCAGGTGCGGTCGGTGAGGCCGACGGTCGGATAGGGCTGGTACTTGCGGGCTGCGTCCGGCATGTGGCCGGCCGCGTGTTTTACGCTTTCGGCTTCGCCGGATCGGATCTCTTCTCGTGCGTTCATCGTCTTGTTCTCCCGGCGGCTCGCGGATCGGTCTTCAGACGGATTGGTGGCGAGCAGCGCCTTACCAGATTTTCGTTCGCTTGATGTGAAGTGCCAATTTGAACTGGCCAAGGAGCGTGCGCGTAAGCGGCGGTTCGACCGCCGGGCGCTCCTTCAGCGAACCCGGCGATCGCCGATAAGGCCGAGAAGAAGCAGGGTCGATGCCAGCGCGCGCACGGTCTCGCCGGCAAAGCCGGTCGGACGGGAAGCGACGGAGGAGACGCGCGTGTTCATGGCCGGTTTCATACAGGAGCGACCATGGACAGGCAAGTGGGGCCATTTCCAGCCTTCCCGAGCACTCTTCCCCATGCGTGGCAAATGCGCCAAACTTGCATGAGGCCGTGGTCGCAATGCTTCGCCGTCGGGAGGGGTCATTCATGAATTTCGTTTTCTTCTCGCCGCATTTTCCCGCCAACGGCGCCGATTTCTGCGACCGGCTGAAGAAGGCCGGCGCCACGGTGCTGGGCATTGGCGATGCGCCCTTCGATGCGCTGGACGGCAAGCTGAAGGCGGCCCTGTCGGAATATTACCGCATCGCCGACATGGAGGACTACGATCCGGTGTTCCGGGCGATGGGTCATTTCATCCACAAATGGGGCCGCATCGAGCGCTTCGAGTCACTCAACGAGCATTGGCTGGAGCTGGAAGCCAACATCCGCACCGACTTCAACATCTACGGCACCAAGCTCGATTTCGTGAAGAATTTGAAGCGCAAGAGCCGCATGCGTGCATTCTTTCGCAAGAGCGGCGTCGACACCATCGCCCAGCGCAAATGCTCCGACCGGGCCGGCGCCATGACCTTCATCCGCCGCGTCGGCTATCCCGTGGTGGTGAAGCCCGATTCCGGGTCCGGCGCCTCGAACACCTTCAAGATTTCCAACGCCAGGGAACTTGACAAGTTCTTCAACGACAAGCCCGAGGATGTGACCTTCGTCATGGAGCAGTTCATCGAGGGGCTGGTGGTGACGTTCGATGGGCTGGTCAACCGTGACGGCGAGGTGGTGCTGGCGGCCAGCCACCGGTACGACCAGAGCATCATGGAAGTGGTCAACAAGGACCGCCACATGAGCTACACCTGCTTTCCCAAGGTCCGACCGGCGATCGAAGAGGCCGGCCGCAAGATCCTCAAAGCGTTCGACGTGCGCGAACGCTTCTTCCACATCGAGCTGTTCGAAACCAAGGACGACCGCGTCATCGCGCTTGAGGTCAACATGCGGCCGCCCGGCGCCTGGATGACCGATGCGATCAACTACACGTTCGACATCGACGTCTACGCGGCTTGGGCGGACATGGTGGTGAAGGATGCCGCCGGTGGTCCTTATGAGGGCAAGTATTTCACCGCTTATGCCAGCCGCAAGCAGCACCTCCACTATTTGCACAGCCATGAGGACGTGCTAGCCGCGCATCGCGACAAGATCGTCCATCATCAGCCGATAGAAAAGGTTTTCAGCCGCGCCATGGGAAATTACGCCTACCAGATGCGCTCGAAGGACGAAGCAGCACTGCGCGCGGCTGTCGCCTACATCCACGCGGAAAAGGCTTAGACGCGATGGACATCTCTTATCACAAGGGTTTCTCCGGCAATCTCGGCCGCGACATGGAATACAAGCGCTACGGCCATGCCGGCCGGCCGGTGGTGGTGTTCCCGACGTCGCAGGGGCGGTTCTACCAGTTCGAGGATTCCGGCGGGGTTGGAGCGCTGGCCGAATTCATCGATACCGGCCGCATCCAGCTGTTTGCGGTCGACGGCGTCGATTCGGAATCGTTCTTCAACAAGCATGCCGGCGCCGCCCACCGTATCGGTCGCCACGAGGCTTATTTCCGATATGTGCGCGAGGAGGCGCTGCCGGAGTTTCTGGCGACCGCTGAGCAAGCCAATGGCGGGCGCAAATTAAAGCCGCTGTTCACCGGCTGTTCGATGGGCGGTTATCATTCCTCGAACTTCGTCTTTCGCTTTCCCGAACTCGCCAGCGGCGTCATCGCGCTGTCGGGCGTCTATTCGGCGGGCGACTTCTTCGGCAAGGCGCTGGAAGGTGATATCTTCTACAATTCACCGCTCGACTATCTGCCCGGCACCGTAGACCCAAAGCTGCTTGCCCGGCTGAAGTCGCTGAGGATGATCTTCTGCTGCGGGCAGGGCGCCTGGGAAGAGCGGATGCTGGTCGAGACGCGCAGGCTGGAACAGATCCTGCGCGACAAATCCATTCCCGCCTGGGTCGACTATTGGGGCGGCGATGCCAGTCATGACTGGCCATGGTGGCACAAGCAGCTGGTCTATTTCTTCGGCCGCTGGCTGGATGACGATCTGATGCACCGGCTCGATTGATGGCCACACCCGAACCTATCCGCCGCTTTATCGAGGCCACCAATGCGGGTGATAGCGAAGCCGTTCTCGACACGTTCACAGCCGACGCGTCCCTGACCGACTGGGGGCGGTCCTTCCAAGGCCGCCAGCAGATCGCGCGCTGGAACCAGTCGGACAATATCGGCGTGAAGTCCAATCTTCGCATTGTCCGCATCGCCGAGGTCGAGGGCAGCTACCGCGTCCGCATTGCCGTGAAAGGCAATGGCTTCAACGGCGAGGGTGACATGACCTTCGTGCTGGACGGCCACCGCATAGCCAGCCTCGTCATCTCCTGACGCGGCTCAGCTACCCTTCCTGGCAAACCGGCAGAGCAATGGTCTCGTGTTCCACCGCCGATCCACGGCGCAAGCCGAGAAAGACGACAAGGGCGGTGACGATGGTGATTGCCGCCAGCACGATCAGCAGCCTGTCGAACGCGATCTCATAGGCCTGGACCAGGACCGTGGCTCCGGCACCCGGCAAGCGGGCTGTCGCTTCGCCGATGTTGCCGGTCACCAGCAGCTGCGCGGCGGCGGTTGCATCCAGGGAAGATGCCGTCCCCTGAGCCGCCAGTTGGGCTGCCGTGAAACCCGACAGGACTGCCATGACGATCGCCAGCGCCACGCCTTCGCAAGCGACGCGGGTGGTGTTGAAGATGCCGACCGCCATGCCGGCACGCTCTTTCGGCACGACGCCGACGGCAAGTCCGTCCATCAGCCCCCAGGGCAGGGCGATGCCGACGCCTATGAGGATCAGCGGCGCCACCAGCGCTGCGACGACAGGCGGTGTCAGGCTCAGCCAGACAAGGCCGCCGGCGGCCACAAGCAGGCCGACACCGCAGATCGTTGCCGGAGCGGTCCAGCGCGCTACCTGGCCGGCGAGCAGTGGCAGGATCAACAGCGGTCCCGACAGGCAGATCATCAACTGCCCCGCCTTGATCTCGCTCATCCCCTCGATGCCGATGAAGCGGATAGGCAACAGCACCAGCAGGACGACGAAGCCATAGGCGGGAGCGGCCGCCAGGAACTGGACGCCGACGAAGCGGGGAAAGCGGAACAGCGAGAGATCGAGCATCGGCCGGCGCACGCGCCGCTCGACGACGACGAAAGCGGCAAAGCAAAGGGCGGCCGCCACGAGAAGCGCGATCACCAGGGGATCGGTCCAGCCGCTCTGCGGCGCTTGCAGCACGCCGTAGGTCAGCGATGCCAGCGCGATCGTAAAGGTGCCGGCTCCCGCCCAGTCGAGGCCGGTCGCATCCGGATCGCGCGATTCCCTGATGGTGCGCAGGCCGAGCAAAGCGGCTGCAATCGCGAGCACTGCCACCAAGACGAAGATCGAGCGCCAGCCGAAGGCATCGATGAGCAGGCCCGACGCGATCGGCCCAAAAGCGAGGCCGATGCCGAAACTGGTGCCGAGGAAGGAGAAGGCGCGCAGCCGCAATGGCCCATCGAATTCCTGGGCAAGAGCGGAGGCGCCGCCGGCAAAGGCGGCGGCACTGCCGAGCCCTTGCGCAGCCCTGAGCACATCGAACCAGACGATATCAGGGGCAAACATCGATCCCAGCGATGCCAGCACATAGGTGGCGAGGCCAACAAGGAAGAGCCGCTTGCGGCCATGATTGTCGGCCAGCGCGCCTGATGCCATCAGGGTGGCGGCGAAGGTCAGCATGAAGGCGTTGGTCACCCAGTTGAGCGCGATCGGGCTGCCGCCGAGGTCGGCCGCAATGCGGGAAAGCGCGACGGCCGGGCCGGTGAAGGTCAAGGGCATTGTCATGGCGGCAAGGCATACCGACAACAGGACAAGCCATGGCGCGACCGCGCCGTTTGTGGTCTTCGGGGTCATAATTTTCCTATCTGAACCAGGATCCGCCGGCCTGCCGCAAGCTTGCTGCGCCGGTCGTAACGGGAAGATAGGCTCGCGACACTTCGAGAAAAATAGTGTTAAATCTCCAGATATACCGGACTGAAACGCTCGAATGGAGAGATGCGGTGGAACGCCTCAATGGGCTCCTGGCCTTTGCCCGCACGGCTGAGTTTGGCAGCTTCATCGCTGCGGGCCGCACGCTCGGCATCTCGGCATCGGCCGTCGGCAAGAGCGTCGCCAGGCTCGAGCAGGATCTCGGCGTAAGGTTGCTTCAGCGCAGCACGCGCCGCATCGGGTTGACCGAAGAGGGCAAGCTGTTCAACGAGCGGGTGCGGCGCATCCTCGACGACATCGACGATGCCGAGGCGATGCTGTCGCGGAGCCGCGAAACACCGCATGGGCGGCTGCGCGTTTCGACGCCGATCGTGACCTATCATTTGCTGTTCCCGGTGCTGTCGGAGTTCATGGCGCGCTATCCCGAAATCGAACTCGACATCGACTTTAACGACCGCCTCGTCGACCTCATCGACGAAGGCGTCGACATCGCGATCCGCAGCGGCGACCTGCCGGATTCGCGCCTGGTGGCGCGGCCGCTTGCACCCTTCCGGCTGCTGTTGTGTGCGGCACCCTCCTATATCGAGCAGCACGGCAACCCGAGCGGCCCGGACGATCTCGTGAACCATTACGGCATCCGCTTCCGCTTTCCCAACAGCGGCAAGCTGCAAGGCTGGCCGTTCATCGGCGGCAGCGCCGAGCCGCAGGTCCGCTCGATGCTGACCTGCAACAACACGGAGGCGCTGAAGGGCGCCACGATGGCCGGGCTCGGCATCAGCTCGATGCCCGATTTCCTGGTCCGCGAGGCGCTGCGTGACGGCTTGCTGCGCACGGTACTGGACGACCATGTCGATGGCCGCGGCCAGTTCCGGTTGCTTTGGCCGTCCAGTCGCCATTTGTCGCCAAAGGTTCGCGCCTTCGTCGACTTTCTTCCCGACCGGCTTGCCGCGACGCTGAGCGGCTCTTGAATTAGTCCTTCGCGGCCGACAGGGACGGCGACAGCAAGGAACAGCGGCGCTTCTCAGTAGGTGGCGCGGCCGCCGGAGAGATCGAACGTTGCGCCGGTGGTGAAGGAATTTTCGTCCGATAGCATGAAGGCGATCATCGCAGCCGCCTCTTCGACTTCGACGAACCGGCCTCGCGGCACCTTGCCCAGCATATAGGCGACCTGGGCCTCGGTGAGCTGTTCGAGGATGCGGGTGCGGGCGGGCGATGGGGTCAGCGCATTGACGGCGATGTCGTGGCCAGCCAGTTCCTTACCGAGCGATTTTGTCAGCGCGAGCACGCCGGCCTTGGCGGCGGAATAGGCGGCGGCATTCGGATTGCCTTCCTTGCCTGCGACCGAGGCGATGTTGACGATGCGGCCGTAGCTGCGCGCGATCATGCCGGGCACCAGGCGCTTGCAGCAGTAGAAGACGCCGTTGAGGTCGATGTCGATTATCTGGCGCCAGGCGGCAGGATCATAATCCGCCACCGTCGCTGCCGGTCCGGCGATGCCGGCATTGTTTACCAGCAGATCGACCGGACCAAGCGAGCGCTCGGTTTCCGTCGCGGCGCTGTCGACGGCCTCCATCAGCGATTGATCGCACAGCAAACCCTCGACCCGGCCGAGCGGGGCGAGTTCGGAAACGGCCTTCGCCATGGCGGTCTCGTCCACATCCCAGATGGCGACGCTGGCGCCCGATGACAGCAGTCGCCGGGCGACGGCAAGGCCGATGCCTTGCGCGCCGCCGGTCACCACGGCGACCCGGCTCGAGAGATCGACGGCATTCACACGACGGTTCATGGGCACTTTTCCTCTTCCCTGCATATTTGAATCTCAGTCCCTGACGGCTCTCGCCACCAGCCGCGCTATGCTCGGCCCGGCGATGAGCACGACCAGGAAGCGGGCCGACTGCAAGGCCATGACGAAGGATATGTCGACGTTCTGGGCGGCGGCGGCAATGATGGCGACGCTGTCCATGCCGCCGGGGCTGGTCGCGAGATAGGCGGTCAGCGGATCGATACCAAGGACGTGGCTGATCAGCCAGCCTAGCCCGCCGCAAAAGGCGATCAGCACGACGATAGAGCCGACGATCTGCGGCAGCGCCCGTGTCGCATGACGCAGGATCGCCCGGGTAAAATTCAGCCCTATCGACCAGCCGACCATCGCATAGGAGAGCGCCAGCAGCCATGGCGGCAATTGCATCGCCACGCCGAAGCCGAGATGGACGATGGTGCCGATGATGAAGGTGCCGAGGAAGAAGGGTGACGGCAGCCGGCACAACCGGCCGAGCAGGGCGCCGACCAGCGCCACGCCGAGCGTGGCGGCAAAGGCTGCCGGTTCGATCGGCGGGAACCAGACGATGGCTGGTACCTCGATGCCCGAAGTGTCGACCCACATCTTGGCGACGAGTGCTGCCGTCATCGAGACGAAGATGACGCGCAGATACTGCATGAAGGCGACGAGGCGCTGATCGGCGCCGAAGGCACCGGCCATCAGCACCATGGCAGTGGCAGCACCCGGCGACGAGCCCCAGACCGCGGTGGTGCCGGGCAGGATGCGCCAGCGGCTGATCAACCAGCCAAGCAGGCTGGACGCCGCAAGGGTCGCCAGCACCACGACAAGGACCAGCGGCCATTCCTTGTAGAACACCGAAAAAATGTCGGTGGAGATCGACGCCGCGACCAGACAGCCGACCAAGGCCTGGGCGGCGGCGAACAGCGGCCGCGGCACGCGCACCGTGGCGCCATTGGTGCCGGCAAGGATCGCCGCCAGCATCGGGCCGATCAGCAGCGCCGCCGGCAGTGCGGCGTATTCCAGCGCGCCGGCGAACAGCAGCGAGACGATCAGCAGCACCAGCCACTGCCGAACCGGACGCATGCCCGCCATGCGTTCGACGGCCGGTTGGTCTGGCGAAGAGTCCATGTTTGGGTCTTAGACCTGGAAGAGAAAAATGCGAACGCTGTCTCGGAAGAAATTCACGACCCCGACCCCGCGTTGGGATGTCACTCGTTTTTGATGGCGGGCAGGCCGAAACCGCCGGCCGGATGGGTCTCGACCTGGAATTCGAAGCCGGCGATGATCGGCCGGGCCTTGGCGATCGCTGCCTGGACCTTCGGCAGCTGCAGCGAAGCCTTGTGGCTTGCGGCGTCGGTCCACACTTCGGTCACCCAGATCGCGTCGGCATCGGCCGGGTCGCGGGCGATGACATAACTCAGGCAACCCGGCATGGCGCCGGTCGAGGCGAGCAGCACATCCATGATCGCGTCGCGCTGGCCGCGCGCCACCCGCATCTTTCCGATCAATCCGTACATTGCCTCTCCCCTTTCTTCCAACCTCAGCAAACGTGCGCACGACATGCATGGTTTCGAGACGCAGTATGCAATTGCCGGCTCACGGCATCAACTGGCCACCGTTCACCTCGATGACCTGACCGGTGATGTAGCCGCTCAAAAGATCGGAGGACAGAAACAGATAGGCACCGACGCAGTCTTCGGCCGTGCCGGCACGCCCTTGAGGAATGGTGGCGACCATGCCCTTCATCTGCTCGTCGGTGGAATAGCGCTCATGGAAGGGTGTCGCGATGGTGCCCGGCGCCACCGCGTTGACGCGGATGCCGAAGCCGATCAGTTCCTTGGCCATGCCGCGCGTCACATTGGAGACAAAGGCCTTGGCCGAACCGTACAGCCCGGCGCCGCCGCCAGCGCCATTGCGCGCCGCGATCGACGAGGTGTTGACGATGAAGCCGCCCTGCTTCTTCAGCCATGGCATCGCCTTGCGCGAGGCCGTCAGCACCGAGCGGGCGTTGAGGTCCATCACCGCGTCGTAGTGCGCCTCGGTCTGCTCCGCATAAGGTACGCGGCCAAGCATGCCGCCGGCATTGTTGACCAGCCCGTCGAGCCGGCCGAAATGCTCTGCGCTCTCCTCGACGACACGCTCGACATCCGCGGCCTGCGAGAAGTCGCCCTGGGTTAGAAACACCTCGCCGCCGTCATCGCAGATGGTCTTGGCCAGCGTCTCGGCCGCCTCGCGGCTCGAATTGTAGTGCAGCGCGACACGGCATTTCTGCGCGGCATAGGCGAGCGCGAGGGCCGCACCTATGCCGGTCGAAGCGCCGGTGACCAGCACCGCTTTGCCGGCAAGATCGGGGATGACGAGGGTGGTCGCGGTCATGAGCACTTTCCTTCGGGCTGTTTGGCCACCCTTCGTAGGCTCTCATGGCCTTCACGTTCAAGCCCGTGGCGGCTCAGGGCCGGAGATAGGCGTAGCCCTGGCGCTGCAGTTCGGCGAGCTTGACGACGCCGCCCTTGTCGGCGGCGTGGAAGCCCTCGAGCAGGTCGGCAAGCGTGATCTCCATGCCTTGCATGGTGTTGCCGCAGGCATGCGGCTCAAGGCCCTGTTGGACAAGGCCGGCAAAGCGTCCCGAGATCGCCGCCGATATGCCTTTCGACTTGAAGCCGGCGAGGGCCGGACCATGCACGACCAACACGATGTCGACATTGCCGCCGGTGCCTTCATAGTGGTTGTTGATGTTGCCGAGCACGAAGTTGACCTTATCGAGGTCGCTGAGGTGATAGGCGACCTTCGGTCTGTCTTCAGCGGCGGCGGCCCGGCTCAGCCCGAACAGGCCGGCGGCACCGGCAAGGCTGGCCCGGAACATGTCGCGTCGACGCATGGCATCCTCTCGGCTTGGCGCTCCCCGCAGATTGCGTGGCTGCGGCCATGATACTAGCATAAATTCACGTTACGTCCTGTCGATGCGAGGAGGGGGTCACATGGCGTTCAGGAAGTGGAAGGTTGTTGCCAGCGCTGGATTTGGCGCCGTGCTGCTCGGCGCGCTTGCGGGTTCGGCCGCGGCCGACGATGTGCTTAAATTACCCGAACTCAGCCCGAATGGCGCCGATGCCTGTTTCGGCCGCGTCTATGATGCGGCGCACCTCAAGGCGCATCCAAAGCAGAAGGTGGCGCGGATCTTCTTCCTCTATGGCCATGATCCGGTGAGCCATCCGAACGAGGAGCCGATGGCAAACGCCGACACCTCCTACAACGGTTTTCTCACCACCATGGTGCGCGGCGCCAAGGCGCCGCAATGGGCCGGCGGCTGGTGCAATCACGAGTCCGAGGACGGCAAGTCAGGTCCGATCCGCTGCGGCATGGACTGCGACCGCACCATGGCGTCGCTGAAGCTCGATGACAAAGGCCGCCTGATCCTCACCGACGTCTCGTCCGATCTCTATCTCGACGCCGGATCGGAAGACGAACTGGGCGAAGCCGAATATGACCGGCAGGCGCTGGGCTCGGAGGACGATAATTTCCGCCTCGACCCGATGCCGGCCGCAACCTGCCAGGCTGAGTTCGCCAAGATCGACCCGATCGATCCGGCGCTGGGTGCGCCGTTGCGCGAGCGGCTGAAGCCGGACCAGCCTTTCTGCTTCGGACGCGATTACGATGCCGCGCACCTGAGCTCTCATCCCGACCAGCTGACGCAGTCGATCCGGGTCTTCCGCGGACCGGTCGAGCTTGCCTCCTTCGCCTCAGGCGGCGATGTCACAAATTGGCCCGACGGCGCAGACATCGCGGTTTCGGTGACCACCAGGAAGAACGGCGCCAAGGTCACGCAGACCTATTCCTGCCAGGGCGAAGCGGACCAGTGGCGTTGTGCGGCCAGCGCGAAGATGAGCAACTTTTCCTGCGATATCGCGCAAAAGGAAATCTACCTCAAGCGCGGCGCCAACGGCACCATGATGCTCGCCAATCCCAACAGCAGCTTGGCGATCGTCGATTTGTGCTCGAAGACGGCGGATGGCAAGACGAAGTCGGACGACAAGGTTTACCGGTTGGAGGCCATGCCGCAGTCGGCGTGTGCGCCTTAGTCACTTTAGCAGCCATTTGGAAATGAATATGATGCGTCGCAGCTTTCTTGGTTTTCTGACTTCCTTGGCTTTCATCGGTTCCGCCAACGCTGAAGGCGAGGCTGAGGCTCGCAAGGCGGCCTCAACAGCACAGTTGAAGAAGGAGGGCGTGCCGTTCATCGACCATTTGCCGACGATCGAAACCGCAGCCGAAAGTCGGCGACGAACGAAGGACGAGGTGGTTAAACGCGCCATCGCACTGGTGATCGTGGCCGTCACAGCGGAGACCAATGATCGAAATCTTTTAAGCAACTTGATCAGCCAGTTTGGAGCCGAAGGGTTTTTTACGCCCAAAGAGCAAGCGTTTGTCGGTAACCCCGTTGCAACCGAGCAAGATCGCGCAAATTTTAGCTGGCGCTATGAAGGGGCTTTCGTAATGTTGTGGGCGTTGCAAGTCTTCAAAAACCTTGGGCGTCCAGACAAGCCTTGCGATGTGTCACAATTGGTTTCGATTTTGCGTGACCTCGACACGGAAGGGCTGCTCAAGCGGGCCAATTTGCGCCCGCAAAGCGACCTTCTCGATGCTGCCGATCTGATCTATCAGTACGATTGGGCTGTGGTGGATGCGCGGGTGAATGGGAAAGCCGCGCCGGCGGGATTGGAACCAGGCGTGGTTGTCGAACGTCATTACGCGCTCAATTGGCTGATTGGGTATATGGGGCAGGAATGGGATGACATCTCGACCGACACATGATGAGCCGGTCGCAAGCGAGGTGCTACCTTGGATCGGACTTCGCTTGCCGAGTTTGGATTTGACGAACTTAGACGGTTCGCCTGACTACGCTTTTGCCGAGGCCGAGCTGGCGCGCGTTTGAGCAGCAGGCGCTGCCCGATTTGGAGGCAATCAACGCCTGGATGTAGCCATTGGCGGGCTACCCCACATGGCGGTAATGGCGCGATCGATCCGGCGAGGTCGGCAGATCCTCGCCCGAGGATGATGCCCTGAGTTTTTCCTCACGCGAACGGCACCGCCGTCGTGCCTTTCGGCAGCTTCGCCTCGTCGTCCGGTTCGACATGGATGGTGACGCGCACCGAGGGGATTTCGGCCTTCAGCGCGTCCTCGATGCGGTCGCAAATGACGTGGCTGGCGCCGACCGTCATGTCGGCGTCGACGACCAGGTGGAACTCGATGAAGGTGGCGCGGCCGGCTATGCGGGTCTTGAGGTCATGAACCTCCAGCGCGCCCTTGCAATTGGCCGAGATGATGTCGCGAATGTGCATGTGTTCGGTCGTGTCCACTGCGCGGTCCATCAGCCCGTTCATCGACGAGCCGATGACGTGCCAGCCCTGCCACAGGATGTTGAGCGCGACGATGACGGCAAGCGCCGGATCGAGGATCTGCCAACCGGTCAGGATAGCGCCGACGAGGCCGCCGAAGACGCCGACCGAGGTCACGACGTCGGTCATGATGTGCCGGCCGTCGGCGACCAGCGCCGGTGATTTTGCGCTGCGCCCGGCGCGGATCAGCGTCCAGGCCCAGAAGGCGTTGATGACGGTGGCGACGCCGTTGATCGCCAAGCCCTCCCAGGGTTGTTCGAGCGGGGTCGGCGTCTGCCAGGAGCGCCAGACCTCGTTGAGGATCAAAAGCGCGGCGAGCACGATCAGCACGCCTTCCAGCACCGCCGAAAAATACTCGGCCTTGTGGTGGCCGAACGGATGGTCCTGGTCGGCCGGCTTGTAGCTGACCAGGACCGCCCAATAGGCGGCGGCCGAGGCTATGACGTTGACGATCGACTCCAGCGCATCCGAATAGAGCGCAACGGAGCCGGTGACGTACCATGCGGCAAGCTTGAGCGCGAGCACGACGCAGGCGATGACAATCGACCAGAAGGCAAGGCTGGCGATCCTTTGCCTTGCCTCCGCCTTCGCTGCGATCGCCGCCATGTCGTCCGTTGCCGCCATCGTTTCTAAGCGGCCTTTTCCTTGGCCTTGCGCGGCAGATGCGCAACGATGTTTTCGATGATGCGCATGCCGGCATTGTGGCCGAGCGTCATAATCGATTCCGGATGGAACTGGACGGCGGCGATCGGCTCCTTGCGGTGTTCGAAGGCCATGATGATGCCATCCTCGGTCTCGGCGGTGACGATGAAATCGTCGGGCAGCCGCACCGGATCGGCAAAGATCGAGTGGTAGCGGCCGACGGTCACTTCCTTGGGCAGGCCGGAGAAGATGATTCCGGGCTTGGAGACGCGGATGCGCGACGGCTTGCCGTGCATCGGCACGTGCAACTGCCTGAGTTCGCCGCCATAGGCCTCGGCCAGCGCCTGCAGGCCAAGGCAGACACCGAAGATCGGCAGGTCGCGGGCGCGGGCGTTCTTGATGGTCGCGGCGCAGTCGAAATCCTTCGGCGTGCCCGGTCCGGGCGACAGCACGACGAGATCGGGCTTCAGCCGTTCGAAGACTTCTTCCGGCACCGGCGAACGCACGGTCGAGACATTGGCACCGGTCTGGCGGAAATAGTTGGCCAGTGTGTGGACAAAGGAGTCTTCGTGGTCGACGAGCAGGATGTTGACGCCGTCGCCGACGCGCGCGGTGGTGCGTTCGGCGCCTGCGGCATTGCCCAATTTGGCGTCGCGAATGGCGGAGAGCATGGCGGATGCCTTCAGTTCGGTTTCGGCTTCTTCTTCCTCGGGGATGCTGTCGAAGAGCAACGTGGCGCCTGCGCGCACCTCGGCAATGCCGTCCTTGATGCGGATGGTGCGGAGCGTCAGGCCGGTGTTCATGTCGCCGTTGAAATTGACCATGCCGATGGCGCCGCCATACCAGGCTCGCGGGCTCTTTTCGTTCTGCTCGATGAAGCGCATGGCCCACAGTTTCGGCGCGCCGGTGACGGTGACTGCCCAGGCATGCGACAGGAAGGCGTCGAAGGCATCCATGCCTTCGCGCAGGCGCCCTTCGATGTGATCGACGGTGTGGATCAGGCGTGAATACATCTCGATCTGGCGGCGGCCGATGACGCGCACCGAGCCCGGATCGCAGACCCTTGACTTGTCGTTGCGGTCGACGTCCGAGCACATGGTCAGCTCGGATTCATCCTTCTTGGAATTGAGCAGCTTCAGGATCTGCTCGCTGTCGGAAATGGCGTCGTCGCCGCGTTTGATGGTGCCGGAGATCGGGCAGGTCTCTACGCGGCGGCCGTTGACGCGCACGAACATTTCGGGCGAGGCGCCGATCAGATACTCGTTTTCGCCGAGATTGATGAAGAAGGAATAGGGCGACGGGTTGATCGACTTCAGCTTGCGCGAGATTTCGGAAGGCTGCGTCTCGCAGCGTTCGTAGAACATCTGCCCGGGCACGACCTCGAACAGGTCGCCGCGCTTGAAACTGTCCATCGCCTTGCGCACCAGATTGGCATATTCGCCCGGCTCATGGTCGCCGCGCGGCGGGATGCGGTCGGCGGTCTTGAACGGTTCGGCAATTTCGTCGCGCGGCAGCCCCTCGGTTGAAAAACCGTCGCCGGAATAATCGTAGCGGTCGGTCCAGGCCTTGGTCGAATAATGGTCGACGACCAGGATCTCGTCAGGCAGGAACAGCACGAGATCGCGCTGGCTCTGTTTGCGCTCAAGCTTGTAGTCGACTGGATCGAACTGGAAGGCGAGGTCGTAACCGAAGGCGCCGTAAAGGCCGAGATTGGCGTCTTCGTCGGTCTTGAACAGAGCGGTGATGGCGCGCAGCACAGTAAACACAGAGGGGACGCGGCTGCGCTCTTCCTCGGTGAAGACGCGGCCGGGCTTGGCGACATCGAGGCGGATCAGCTTTTTCGAGGTTTCAGCAATCGTCACCTCGGCAACGCCGGCCAGCGTCTTGCCGATCACCGGCAGCAGCACTTCGCCACGGCCATTCAGCGCCTCGATGCGCATGGCGCGGCCACGCGCGGAAATCACCAGCGGCGGATCGATGATGGCCGTATCCCAGCGTGTGTAGCGGCCCGGATATTCGTAATTCGAGGAAAACACCGCACCACGGCGCGAGTTCAAGCCATCGACATAGGCATCGATCGCACCGGCGTAAGGCTTGTCGTGGCGTTCGCGGGTGATGGTGACACCACCTGCGGTCACGAAGCTTTCCGCGCCGTCTTCCAGAGCCTTCATCGTCATTGCCGTCTCCATATGGCTTGTTGGGGCAACGGACCCGGGAATGGCTTTGAAAAAACAAATGGCCGCCCGGACATTCCGTTGCGGCCACCCTCTATTTTCACGCGCACGCGTTCGAACAGGCCGCTGTCAGCGAGCCCACCACCAAATGGTCTTGATCGAGCGCATGTTCATGGGCGAAATCCATAGCGGCGAAAAGCCGGATGCGCAACAGGTTTGAAAGGCCTGTTTGTGGCCGCCGCTTCCGCAACCCATGGCACATCGCCAAGGCTTGGGGTCCTGCCTAGACTGTTCGTCCAACATCGGAAAGACGGGAAGACAGCAATGACCGAGCAGATCGAGCGCGCACGCACGTTCCATGCCCTTCATGTCAAGGGCAACCCGATCGTTCTCTACAATGCCTGGGATCCGGGCTCGGCCAAGATCGTCGAGAGGGCGGGCGCCAAGGCGATCGCCACCGGAAGCTGGCCGGTCGCGGCTGCTTTTGGTTATGCCGATGGCGAGAAAATTCCGCTGGAGCTGGCGCTGGACAACATCAAGCGCATCGTGGCGGCAGTCGACCTGCCGGTGACCATGGACCTCGAAGGCGGCTACGGCGTCGAGCCGGAGACTGTCGCCCAGACGGTCACACGTGCCCTGCAGGCCGGCGCCATCGGTTTCAATTTCGAGGACCAGATCGTCGGCGGCGCCGGCCTGCACGACATCGCCATACAGGTGAAGCGGATCGAGGCGGCAGCGGCGGCGGTGAAGGCTTCCGGCATTCCCGCCTACATCAACGCCCGTACCGACATTTTCCTCAAGGCCAAGACGGATGCGCATGACAGCGTGCTGCTCGACCAGGCCATCGAGCGGGCGCACGCTTATGAAAAGGCAGGAGCGAGCGGCTTCTTTGCGCCGGGACTCGGCTACGAGGGTCTGATCGAGGCGCTGTGCAAGGCGACGGCATTGCCGGTCAACATCATCGCGCTGGCGCATGTGCCGCCGCGCCAGCGCCTGGCCGAGCTTGGTGTTGCCCGTGTCAGCCACGGCCCGGTGCCGTACCGGCAGATGGCCGAATGGCTGGAGGCCAAGGCGCGGCTGGCGATTTCGGGTTAGCTCAGTCCTCCAGCGTGCCTGACCTCGCGTCGGCGCTCTTCTTGTCGCCGACCAGCTTCAAGAGATCCTCGCCGGCGCGGATGATGCGGCGTGAGCGGCGGGTCAGGATGACGCCGTCCTGCGGCGCCAGCACTTCGGTGCGGCCGCCGGCCTCGCCCGGTGTGTGGACGATGGTGGCGAGGCGCGCGCCCTTGGCGACGCGGTCGCCGGGCTTGACGTCGTAGAGGATGGCGCCGGCCCGGGGCGCCGGCATCATGTCGATGTTCTCCAGCGGCGCGACGAGGCCCTTGAACGCGCCGGGTGCGGGAAGGGCGGTATCGGCGATGACGCCGCGCGCCGCCAGCAGCCGGTAAAGGCCTTCGGCATCGGAACTTGCCAGCGCGCCGTCGACATCCAGCATGCCACGGTATTCTACCGTGGTGGCAACGCGGCGGTCGAGCTTCGCCACGTTGGCGGGGACGTTCTGGTAGGGCATGATCGTGGCGCCCTCGAAGGTGCCGTCGGTGTCCTCGCTCCACAACACCACGGCGTCGATACCCATGGCGGCGGCGCAATCGGCCATCGCCGGCCACAGGCTGGCGTGGACGTAGAGATAGGCAAGGCCCTCGTCATCGCAATGCAGGTCGAGCACGATGTCGTGGCCGAGCGACAGCTGCACCAGACGGGTCTTCAATCGCTGGTCGGGGGTGCCAAGCGTGGTGTCGGGCAAAAGCTTGGCGTCCGGTGCTGCGAGCAACGGAAAGCCGCGGTTGAAATTGTTGCGGGTGCCGAGATGAAAGCGGCCCTGGTGCTCGCCGAAATGATATTGCGCGCGGCCGATCGGATTGGCCCAGGGCACGACCGTGATGCTGCCCTTGATGCGGCCTTCCGCTTCGGCCTTGTTCAGCGCCGGCATCAGCGCGTCGATGGCGACGACACCAGGCAATTCACCGGCGTGGAGTGCTGCCTGCAGATAGGCCGAAGGTGCTGCCTTGTCGGCGCCGGCGAAGCGGAACACCGGGAATTCGTAGGAAACGCCTTCGGTATCGCCGGCGATGCGTTCGATCGATTTCTGCATGGGATGCCTCCAGGATAAGAGGCAGAACACATGCACTTTTGCCGAAGGGCTGTCGATTGGTCCAGTTCGCGCCGCCATGGGCGCAATGGAATTATTCGGCGGCGGCCGGAACCGGCCTTATCGGCGCCGATCCTTCGAGCGCCTGCGAGACAACGGCTACGCTGACCGCCAGCAGGGCCAGCACCGCGCCGACCAGCGGCAAATGAGCATAGGAAACGCCGGCCGACAGAGCCACGCCGCCGATCCAGGCGCCGCTGGCATTGCCGACATTGAATGCGCCCTGGTTGAGCGTGGCGGCGAGGTTCGGCCCTTCCGAAGCCGCTTCGACGACGCGGATCTGCAGCGGCGGCACGACGACGAAGATCAGCAGTCCCCACAAGAAGACGATGCCGATGGCGACGCTGGCGATCGCGCCGTACTGCATGAAGCCGACAAACAGAACTGCCATCAAAAGCAGCGTGCCGATGACCGTCGGCATCAATTTCCAGTCGGCCAGCCGGCCGCCGATGATGTTGCCTATGGTCATGCCGGCGCCGAACAGCAGCAGGACCCAGGTGACCGCGGAGGTCGACAGGCCGGAGACATCGGTAAGGTAGGGCTTGATGTAGGTGAAGACGGCAAACAGGCTGGCCGAGGCCAGCGAGGCGATCAGCATGGCGAGCCAGACCTGCAGCTTGCCCAGCACGCGCAGTTCGCTGCGCAGGCCGCCGCCGCTCGGTTCGGCGACATTGGATGGCACCAGCCAGGCGATGGCGGCAACAGAGATCAGGCCGATGCCGACGACGGCAAGGAAGGTGGAGCGCCAGCCGAAGGCTTCGCCAAGCGCGGTGCCGGCAGGAACGCCGAGAATGTTGGAGAGCGTCAATCCCGCGAACATCATCGCCATGGCGCTGGCGCGCTTGTTGCGCGGCACCAGGCTGGCGGCAACGACGGAACCAATGCCGAAAAAGGCGCCATGACCAAACGCGGTGAAGACGCGCGCGGCCATCAGAAGCCAGTAATTGGGCGCAATGGCGCAGAGCAGATTGCCGACGACGAACATCGCCGTCAGCGTGACCAGCACTGGCTTGCGCGGCAGATGCGCGGTGGCCATGGCAACGATGGGTGCGCCGAAGACGACGCCCAGCGCATAGCCGGTGACCAGCAGGCCGGCCGAGGGGATCGACACGCCGAGATCGGCCGCAACCTCCGGCAACAGGCCCATGATGACGAATTCGGTGGTGCCGATGCAGAAGGACCCAATGGCAAGCGCAAGGATCGGCAAAGGCATGGAAAATCCAGACTGAATCGGTTCAATTCAGACTGAACGAGAAGCCTTGCCGCGCGCAATGCACATTGCTGCAACGCACCAATGCAGAAAGCGCTGAGCTTGACGCGGAGTCATATCAGGCGAGCGGCTTCAGCTCCTGGGCGATGGTTGGCAACAGCTCCGAGACGTTGGGGTGGATATGCACGGCGCGCGCCAGCGTATCGACCGGCGCCTTGGCGTACATCAGGTCGAGCACGCAGTGCACCGCCTCGTCGCCGCCGGGGCCAAGCACGGAGCAGCCGAGGATTTGCCTGGTGTCGGCATCGACCAGGATTTTCATGAAACCTTGCGTCTCGCCCTTTTCGATGGCGCGGCCGACGCGGGTCATTGGCCGCTGGCCGACCAGCGCCTTGCGCCCGGATTTCTTCACCGCCGCCTCGGTCATGCCGCAGCGGCCGAGCGGCGGATCGATGTAGAGCGCGTAGGCCTCGATGCGGTCGCTGACCTTGCGCGGATCGTCGTCGAGCAGATTGGCGGCGACGATCTCATAATCGTTGTAGGAGGTGTGGGTGAAGGCGCCCTTGCCGTTGCAGTCGCCCATTGCCCAGATGCCGGGCACGCTGGTGCGCAGCTGGTCGTCGACGGTGACGAAGCCGCGCAGATCGACCGCGACGCCGGCCTTATCGAGGCCGAGATCGTCGGTGTTGGGGGTGCGGCCGAGTGCCAGAAGCACATGCGAGCCGACCGCCGGCGGCTTGCCGGATGAGAAGGTCACGGCGATGTCCTTGCCCTGTCTGGCAAAGCGGATGTCGTCGGCGCCGACATGGACTTCTATGGCTTCGTTTTCGAGGATCGACAGGATGGCCGCCGACACGTCCTCGTCCTCGCGGCCGGTCAGGCGCGAACTCTTCTCGATGACGGTGACTTCAGAGCCGAAGCGGCGAAACATCTGCGCGAATTCAAGAGAGATGTAGCTGCCGCCGACGACGATAAGATGGCGCGGCAAAACATCGAGATCCATCATCGAGGAGTTGGTGAGGTAGTCGACGTCGTTGACGCCCGGCAGGTCGGGCACCGAGGCGCGGCCGCCGGTGTTGAGGAAGATCTTTTCGGCGGTCAGAAGGTCGCCGCCGACACGCACGGTGTTGGCGGATTCGAAGCGGGCGTGGCCGCGATAAAGCGTGCAGCCCTTCATGCCGGCGATCCACGTCTCCAGATTGCTGCGGGAGTCGTTTGTGACCTTGTCCTTGCGCGCCTTGATCCTCTTGTAGTCCACGCCGACAGGGCCTGAGAACGTCACGCCGTAGTCCGCGGCACGCCGCGCCAGATGCGCGGCATAGGCGCTGGCGACCATGGTCTTGGTCGGCATGCAGCCGGTGTTGACGCAGGTGCCGCCGACCAGCTTGCGCTCGATCAGCGCCACGCTCATGCCGGCTGACGCCAGCCGGCCGGCGAGAGGAGGGCCGGCCTGTCCGGCGCCGATGATGATGGCGTCGTATGTCTTGGCGTCTGAGGCTTGGGCAGTCATACCACCGCCGCCACGATCAGCAGGCCGCCGATGATCGCCACCGCGTCCTCGATGAGGGCGGCAGGCAAATCCTTGCCGAAGGCGGCGGCCAACCGGCCGCGCGCTTCGGCGCCGCCATAGGTGCCGATGACAGCACCGATGGCGCCGGCAATCAGGCCGCCAATGGTGGAACCGGCAGTGGCGCCGATCACCGCGCCGCTGAAGGCGCCAAGCAGGATGCGGGCGCCGAATTGCTGCGGCACCTTGCGGCTCGGCGTCGAGGGCAGCTGGTCGGTGACCAGTTCGACGATGGCGAGGATGGTGAAGATACCGACGGCGGCCCAATGGCCCATGAAACTTGCCCAGGTGCCGGCCACCGGCAGCCAGCCGAGATAGGCGCCCCAGGCGATCGCGCCCGGCGCGGTCATGGCGCGAAGACCGGCAATGACGCCGATCAGAAGTGCAAGCAAATAGAGCATGTCGATCCCCTCGAAAGCAGGCCCGGGACTGGCCCACGAGGGCAAGCTAGCATAGGTCCTACGTTTGACGAGAGTAGGCGATGGTGCTTCTTCCATCAGTGAGCATTGTACTTTGGTAACCAGTCGAACATGACGAAGGGACGGAGTCGCTGTGATGGCCGGAAGCGAACGCACAAGGATGATTGCAGGCGAATGGTACATCTGCATCGACGACGAACTGGAGGCGCTGCGGGCGATCGCGCGCGATGCGGTGTTCGAGCATAATACGCTACGGCCCCAGCAACGCGGCAATATCGGCCCGGCGCTATTGGCGCTGCTCGGCAGCGCGGGCGCAGGCTCCCGCATCGAGGCGCCGTTCCACTGCGCCTACGGTTTCAACATCCATCTCGGCGACGGCGCCTTCCTCAATGCCGGCTGCACCATCCTCGACACCGCGCCGGTGCGTATCGGCAGGCGGACGCTTCTCGGCCCCAATGTGCAGATCTACGGCGCCGAGCACCACAAGGAGGCCGCTGGCCGTCAGTCGGGACTGGAGATTGCCAGGCCGGTCACCATCGGCGATGACGCCTGGATCGGCGGCAGCGCCATCATCCTCGGCGGCATCAGCATCGGCGATGGCGCCATAGTCGGCGCCGGCGCGGTGGTGACGCGCGACGTCCCTGACAACACCACGGTGGTCGGCAATCCGGCGCGGGCGGTCAAGCGGGGCTGAACTCGTCGTGGGCGGTCAGTATGAAGCCGTGCGTGCCATGCGCTCGTCCGGACCGGCTCGCCGCGAGAATTCACGCCGGTATTGGGCCGGTGACGTCTTGAGCCGTGCGGCGAAATGCTGGCGCAGCGAGGTGGCGCTGCCGAAGCCGGCTTCGAAGGCCACCATGTCCATCGATTTTTCCGTCGCCTCCAGCAGCCGTTGCGCCAGTTCGATGCGTTGGCCGGCCAACCATTCGCCAAAGCTGGTGCCGATCGATTTCTGGAAACGGCGGGTGAAAGTGCGCCGGGTCAGGCCCGCGGCCTCCGCGACGCGGTCGAGGTTGTGCGTTTGTCCGAGCGTTGCCCGCACCGTGTCGAGCGCCAGGGTGAAGCGGTCGGTGGCCGGGGTTTTCGCCAGCGGGCGCTCGATGAACTGCGCTTGCCCACCCTGCCGGTGCGGCGACAGCACGATGTGCCTGGCCAGCCGCAGCGCTACCTCTGCGCCATAGCGGGCGCGCACAATGTGCAGGCAGCAATCGAGCCCGGCGGCGACGCCGGCCGAGGTGACGATGTCGCCGTCGTCGACATAGAGCACGTCGGCGTCGACTTCGATGTCCGGGTATAATGTTTGCAGCCGGTCGGTGGAGGCCCAATGTGTCGTCGCACGCCGGCCCGCAAGCAGCCCGGCGGCGGCAATGGCGAAGGTGCCGAGACAGAGGCCGACGATCACCGCACCGCGCCGGTGCGCGTGGGTGAGCGCTGCCAGGAGCGGCGGCGGAATTGGGGCCTCGAGATCCTTCCAGCTCGGAATGATGACGATGTCGGCATCGTCGAATGCGGAAAGGCCATACGGCACCGCGATGGTCAGCCCGGCATCGGTGTGGATCGCTCCATCGTCGAGCGCGCAGACGCGAAAGTCGAAACGCGGCAAGCCAAGCTTGGTGCGGTCGGTGCCGAACACCACGCACGGCACGGAGAGGTGGAACGGGCTGATGCCGTCAAAGGCGAGAACGGCAATGATCGGGTCGGCCATGCGTGTTTCCAGCAAGCGAAAAGCGAATTGTCCTAATTCTTTCGAATGATGTCAATCGGGCCACTTTTGGCAGTCGGGCGATCCGCCTATTTTCGACCTGTCCCATTCAGCCCGAAGGAGAACACCATGTCCGCCAATATCACGCCGCGCCGCGCGCTCATCGTCATCGATGTCCAGAACGATTATGATGGCGGCAACCTCGCCATCCAGTATCCGCCGTTCCGCGACAGCGTCGTCAATGTCGCGCGCGCCATGGATGCCGCCGCTGCGGCCGGCGTGAAGGTGGTGGTCGTCAAGCAGATGGCGCCCGAGACCTCGCCAGTCTTCGCCAAGGGCAGCCATGGCGGCGAACTGCATCCCGAGATCGCCCGGCGAAGCCGCGACCACTATGTCGAGAAGTCACTGCCTAGCGCCTTTGCCGGCACCGACCTCGAGGCGTGGCTGCGCGCCAATACCATCGATACGATAACGGTGATCGGCTACATGACGCATAATTGCGACCTGTCGAGCATCATCCACGCCGCGCATGTCGGCTTTGCGGTCGAGTTCCTGTCCGACGCCACCGGTTCGCTGCCTTACGCCAACAGCGCCGGCTACGCCTCGGCCGAGGAGATCCACCGCGTGGTGTCCATCATCCTGCAGTCGCGCTTTGCGGCCGTGCTCAAGACCGCCGAATGGATCGATTGCCTGAAGACCGGTGCTTTGCCCGAACGCGACACGCCCTATGCGTCCAACCAGCGCGCGCTGGCGCGCAACGCTGCATAGGCAAATCTGTCCCCGAAAAGCAAAAGGGCGGCCAGTGGCCGCCCTTCTTGGATCTCGCAACGATCTCGAAATTTTCAAAACAGGCCTTCGATCTGGCCGATCTCGTTGAGGAAGATTTTTTCCGAGGACGGCGCCTTGGGCAGGCCGGGCATGGTCATGACCTCACCGCAGATGACGACGACGAAGCCGGCGCCCGCCGAAAGCCTGACCTCGCGTACCGGCACGGTGTGCCCGGTCGGCGCGCCGCGCAGGTTCGGGTCGGTCGAGAAGGAATATTGGGTCTTGGCCATGCAGACCGGCAGGTGCCCGTAGCCGGCCTGCTCCCAGGCATGCAGCTGGTCGCGCACCGACTTGTCGGCGATCGCCTCGTCGCCGCGAT
The DNA here is from genome assembly GCF_040320135.1 of Mesorhizobium sp. M0772. Taxonomy (NCBI): domain Bacteria; kingdom Pseudomonadati; phylum Pseudomonadota; class Alphaproteobacteria; order Hyphomicrobiales; family Phyllobacteriaceae; genus Mesorhizobium; species Mesorhizobium sp. M0772. The sequence goes on from NZ_JAMYPB010000001.1 coordinate 129,109, forward strand.
AGATGCGCTGGACGATGGTGTTGATCTTCTCGAACAGCGGCATTGCGTCGGGATAGAGCGGCGCGAACTGCGAGGCGCCGGATTCGGCGATCTCGACGACCTTGCGCGCCAACTCCTCAATGCCGGCAGAGCCATTGGCCCAATGCTTGCACAGGATCGCCTCGGCGCCGAGCGAGGCGACGAAATCCTTCATCGCCTGGATTTCCACCTCGGTATCGGTGGTGAAATGATTGATCGCCACGATCGCAGGCACGCCGAACTGTTTCACATTCTCGATGTGGCGGCCCAGATTGAGGCAGCCCTTCTTGACTGCCTCGATGTTTTCCTTGCCGAGGTCTTCCTTCTTGACGCCGCCATTCATCTTCATGGCGCGCACCGTGGCGACGATGACGGCAGCCGCCGGCTTCAAACCCGCCTTGCGGCACTTGATGTCGAAGAATTTTTCAGCACCGAGGTCGGCGCCGAAGCCGGCGTCGGTGACGACGTAGTCGGCGAGCTTCAGCGCCGTCGTGGTGGCGACGACCGAGTTGCAGCCATGGGCGATGTTGGCGAACGGGCCGCCATGCACGAAGGCCGGGTTGTTTTCCAGCGTCTGCACCAGGTTTGGCTGCATGGCGTCCTTCAGCAGCACCGCCATGGCGCCGTCGGCCTTGAGGTCGCGGGCATAGACCGGCGTCTTGTCGCGGCGGTAGGCGACGATGATGTCGCCAAGGCGCTTTTCCAGATCCTTGAGGTCGGTGGAAAGGCACAGGATAGCCATGACTTCCGAGGCGACGGTGATGTCGAAGCCGGCCTCGCGCGGATAGCCGTTGGCGACGCCGCCGAGCGAGCAGATGATTTCGCGCAGCGCCCGGTCGTTCATGTCCATGACGCGGCGCCAGGCGACGCGGCGGGTGTCGATGCCGAGCTCATTGCCCCAGTAGATGTGGTTGTCGATCAGCGCTGACAGAAGGTTGTGCGCCGTGGTGATGGCGTGGAAGTCGCCGGTGAAGTGGAGGTTCATGTCCTCCATCGGCACGACCTGCGCGTAGCCGCCGCCGGCAGCACCGCCCTTGACGCCGAAATTCGGGCCGAGCGAAGCCTCGCGGATGCAGACGATCGCCTTCTTGCCGATGCGGTTCAGACCGTCACCAAGGCCGACGGTGGTGGTCGTCTTGCCTTCGCCGGCCGGCGTCGGGTTGATGGCGGTGACGAGGATCAGCTTGCCGTCCTTGTTGCCCTTCACCGATTTGATGAATTCGGCCGAAATCTTCGCCTTGTCGTGGCCGTAGGGCAAAAGGTGCTCGGTCGGGATGCCGATCTTGGCGCCGATCTCCTGGATCTGCTTTTTCTTGGCGCCGCGCGCGATCTCGATGTCGGACTTCACTTCGGCCATGACGGCTTTCCTTCGGATTGGACGGTGGAGGGGACGGGTTTGATCTCACTCGCAGGCATGTTGAACCAGGGCGCGGGCATGTTCTAACCCTGTCGCTCCCGCGGCGTCAACTTGCATGCAACTATGTTTCCTATGAAGAAAGTGTCTCCGCGGCCGGCCGACCTGTCGCCGGTTCTTCCTGGCTCCGTTGCCGCGCCGTATAGAAGCCAGAGGACGCGACGTTCCGCCGTCTCAAAACAGCCGCCCAATGCACGGAATGCGACAGAGGCGACGGCGCAAATTCGCCATCGCTCGCCGGGAAAGCTGTGGACGCTACTGAGTCAGGACGTTGCTGATCTCGACCATGTTGGAGCGCACGCGAAGCACGTAGAAACCCATCGTCGTCAGGTGCGTCGGCATGATCCAGCCATCCTCGCGGCCATTGGCGATGATGAAGGGCTGGATGCGCAGGGCCGAGACGAATTGCGCATCCATCGTGTCCCACAGATTGCCGAGATGCTTTTCCTTGATGACGTCCTCGAAGTCGGCCTGGGCGCCCTTCATCAGGCCGTAATAGGCATAGAGCTGGCCATAGGCGAACCAGAAGCGGTCGTCGGCGCGGAAGTCGAACCAGCCATTGTTATGGTTTTCGGCGCGCTCCTTGAGGATCGCGGAGGTGGAACCGATGTCGGAGGAGATGCGGTCGATATACTGCTTCAGATTGTCGGCGCGGGCATCGAACGTCGCCTGGCAGCTGCCGAGGCGGGCGTTGAAGGAGCGCAGCTTGGTGACGGCATCGCGATAATAGCTCGGCGTCGGCGTCTTGGGGCCGAACGGGTTGAGGCCGAAATACCAGGTCTCCTCGTCGAACTGCAGATTGCCGCGCGCATCCTGCAGGTCGCCGTCGATCTGCGATGTGGTGCGAACACGGCCGAGATTGTCGGCAAGCTCGGTGGCGGTACGCCGCACCGCCTGGTTGATGCCGCGCTGGAACGAGGCCTTGTTGTCCATGAACGGCGTGTTGTCCCAGTCGATGCCGAACAGGCCGAGTTTGTAGAGGATCATCGACGAGATCCAGGCATTCTGGTTGACGTTGAAGTCCGTCAGGTCGGCCGCCACCTGGGCGATGCCCGAATTGCCGCAGGTCTTGGCGGTGTCGGTGCCGGCGCCGGCGGCGACCTGTTCGCCGGCGGAAATGTTGCGGTTCTCGAAGGTGTATTTGTCGACGTAGTTGGGATCGAACTTGTTCCACCACTGGGTGGCGTAGAAGAAATTGGCGTAGAGGCCGATCAACACCAGAAGCGCGAGGCCGACCACAGCCTTCAGGATCCAGCCGCGCTGCGTATACCAGCGCCCAGCCCAGAGGAACGGCCACAGGATCGCGCCGATGACGAGGCCGATGCCGCGGCCGATCCATTGGAAGATGCGGGTGAAGAAATTCACGATCGGATCAAGCATGGCTCTCGTTCACCCCTCAGTCAGTCAGGCCGTAAAGGCGCGTGCGAAACGCCACTTTGTCTTTCAAATATGTGGTTTTCAGAACGTCCACAACATGCGACCGCCAGGCGTCGCTGTAGCCGTCATAGTCCTTGTAGAAGCCCGGCTTGTTGAAGACGTAACGCGAGACAAAGTCCTGCGGCACGAAATCCGAGATCAACTGGTTGGTCAGCCAGGCGTCGGGATGGTCGGGCTTGCCACGCACGACCAGGAAGCGCTGTTGCGGAAACACATCCTCGATCTTGAGATGGCCGAGCTGGGCGATCTCACGCTTGGCGGCGTTGAGAAAGGGGAAATTGCCGTCCTTGGTGATCAGATCGGCATGGCCATGGATCCAGGTCTGCAGCCAGACCTTGTCGACCTCGGTCAAATTGCGGTTCGGCTCTGTGTCGCGGATGAGAGAGCGCACCACCATCTCGGCGCGATGCTCGAGATAGCCCGAGCTTTCGACCCATGACGCGCGGGGCAGTTCGATGCGGCCGGTGCTGGCCAGGAACTTGAACACCTTGTCGGCATCGTTGATCGAGAGATAGCTGACCTGCCAGGGCCGCGAACGGCGAAAGCCGGGGGCGGCCGGGTCGCCGATGACGGTAGTCATATCAGGATCGACGAAGACGTAGACGCCGCCGAAATGGCTGGTCCAGTAGGCGTTGTGGCGGAAGATCACCTGGTCGGGCACCAGCGCATTCTCACGGATATCGCCGCAGACCTTCGCCAGCTCCACCATACGGCTCAGCATGGTGTTGTCGCGCCAGGCATCGGGCTCCTGCTTCAGCCGGTCGACCAGCTTGCCGAGTTCGGCGGCCTTGCCCAGCACGTCCTCGGCCGAAAGCACCCGGAACTCGACCTGGCTGATCGACAGCAGATCCTCGATGTCGTTGACCAGGGGAACGGAATCCTCGATCTCCCCGTAGATGACATCCTTGATGGTCAGCGCATCGATGGCGCGCTGGTTCTTGGACATGAACTCGAACATCAGCTGCGAGGTGTTGGAAAAGGCGGTGTGCACCACCGGCAGATCGATCTGCGAAGGCGTCAGGATGATGAAGCGGCGGTTGACCTCATTGGGGTCGAGATAATCGTAATCGCCGCATTCCTCGGCCACTTCGGGCGAGAAGCCGGTGCGGTCGATCTGGAAGCTCTTCAGCTTGGTGGGCTTGAGGCCGAAGGCAACAAGCGCCTTGTTGTAGCGCTGGATGAGGTGCGACTCGTCGACGGTGAGCAAGCGGCCGTAGATCAGCTCATTGTCGCGGAGAAGGTCGGGTTTTTTGGCGTGGCTCATGCAGAACGTTCCGAGCGGCGTTGCCTGTTGTGGCGAAGCGCCAACGCTGACGCCTCCCTCTCCCCGTTCTTCACGGAGTAAGGGTGAGGGTGAGGGGCAGCGCTAGCATTCAAGGACATGTCTCCCCATGGCCTTTGGCGTCAATAAATCGGAGATCATTGGTCCGGATGTGCCGATCGAGCGCTGTTCGATAGCTGCCAGTATGGTCGTAGCGATCTCTGGTCCACGCATGCGCCGCCCCTCACCCTTGCCCTCGCCGCGTGAAGGACGGGGAGAGGGGGGCGTCAGCGTTAGCGCCAAGCCTTTCAGCACCCGCGGGCAGCGAAGGAAGTTCACGCATTCCAGAGCCCCTTCTTCTTCATCTCCTCCATCTCGCGCCCCGCCCGTTCGCGCAGGCGTGCGTCGCGCAGCAGCTTCTCCACCGCGGCGTCGTCGGATTTGTCGGAATAGCGGAACTCCGAGTCGGCGTAGCGGTTGATCTCCTGCATGACCATGTCCATCGAGAACGGCCCCCGCAGTTCCTCGATCATGGCCTTCTTTTCGTCGTAGCCCTTGTGCATGAAGACTTCCGGCTTCTCGAACCAGTCGTCGGGCAGCTCGATGTCCATGGCGCGCATCTTGATGGCGTCGGTGACGTTCTTGATGGCTCGGCCGGTGAAGCGCGGCTCGGCATCCTTGATCAGGTGCAGATAAGTGCCGATGTCGGCCATCGATTTCGGCGCGCCATTCTCCTTCATGTAGCGCTCATAGACCTTCATCAGCCCGTCTTCCTGAGGCTTCTCGTGCTCCTCATAGGCTTCGGTCACCGCACGCTGGATCTCCTGCGCGGCGTAGAGCTTGTGGTCGCCGAGTGGGATCTTGTGGTTCTTGCCGGCAAGCAGGACGAAGATGTCGATATAGTCGTCGCGGCTCTGTGGGCCGTCGACCAGCCAGCGGGCCCCGGCGCGCTGGCGCAGCGCATCGTCGACATTTTCGGGATAGTTGGAAAACATGCCGAACGAGCAATTGCCGCGCACCACCGTGCCGGCGCCGGCAAAGGCGTCCATCAAGACGCCGGTGATTTCCTGTTGGCCGGCCGAGGCGCGGTCGTCGGAGCGGCGGGCCGCCACCTGGTCGATGTCGTCGACGGTGCCGAAACCGATGACGCGTGGGTTCAAGACATTGTTGATGAACTGGCGGCAATTCTGGCCGGATTTGCCCTGGTAGGACGAGATCTGGTCGACGCCGAAATTCTCATAGGCGAAGGGATAGCCGGCAACCTGGCAATAATTGTTGACGAGGCCGGCGATCATCTGGATCAGCGTCGTCTTGCCGGTGCCCGGCGCGCCATCGCCGATGAAGGTGAAGAGGAAGCCGCCGAGCTCGACGAACGGGTTCAGCTCGCGCTCGAAATCATAGGCCATCAGCATCTTGGCGAGCTTGACCGACTGGTATTTGGCGATGTGGTTGCCGACGACCTCTTCGGGCTTCTTGAAGGTCATCACCAGCGGTTTCGAACGCTTGCCGGGCGCGACGTCGAAGCCGTCGAGGGTGAAATCGTCGGCGTCGATGCGGATATGGGCGTTCTCGAACGGACCGATGCCGTCGAAGCGGCCTTTGCGGGCCAGCAGCCCATCAATGGCGACCCGTGCAAAAGCTCGCGCGCGCGTCGTCAGGTCGCCATCGTCCTTGGAGTCCGCAATCGCCTTGTCCAACCCGGCGACGATCGACTTCACCGCGTCCTGCGGCGTGTCGAACAGGAAGTCCGGTTCGGGGATATCGTTGGGAGCCTCGCCGTCGCTGTCGATCAGCTGGAACAGGTAAGAGGCGAGGCTGAAGGCTGAAACGTAAGCCGAGGCTGACAGAAGCTTCTTGAAGGTCGCCGCCTCATCGCCCTCAAGAGGCGCGCGGGTGTTCTTGGCCTGGAGGCTTTCGAGGTCGGAGCCCTCGGCGAAGACGTCGGAGATGGCGAGCGCAATCGCCAGGCCGCGGCGGGCGCGGAACAACAGCGTGTGCTGCGGGATGCTCATCAGCTGGTCGTCGGGATGGATTGCGGCCACGGTCTTGGTCAGCTCGACCTCGCGTGTGCGGCGCACCGAGCCGACCGAGACGGTGGAGACGAAGCGGCGGTTGGTGCCGGCAAGCGCGGTGCCGGATTCGCGTGAAGGATCCTCCAGCACGACGACGCGAGTGATGAAGCTTTGCGCGGTTGCGCGGTGCTTTTCGATAGCCGCTTCCGGAATGGTGGTCAGGCCGGTGTCCATGGTCAGCTCCTCATAGGAATACTTTTGCTGGCCGACGAATCGCGCGCCTGGCGAGCGGCGTCGAGATACATATCCAACGTCTGGTCCAGCCTGTCCAAAAGCAACTTGTCGAAGGCGGCATGGCCGCCGCCGCGTTGATCGATCTCAAGGGCGGCAATGTAGGCCGGACGGTCCTCGGGACGAATCGCTACCGGCGGATAGCCGGCGCGCGCCAGAATGAGGTTCATCAACAGACGTGCCGTAAGACCATTCCCGTCGTTGAAAGGATGAATGCCGACGAACCGTCTATGCGCTTCGAAGGCGGTCTTCGGCGTGTTGCGTGCCGCGCCCAGCCAATGGGAAAAAGCTTCCATGAGGGCCGGGACTTCCGTCGGCGTCGGAAAATTGTGAACACCGGCATCGGTATTCACATAGCGGGCGCTGTCGGCATAGCTGCCTGCAATCTCGGGCCTGGAATTCGCGACAACCAGGTGGTGGAGGTTACGGATATGGGCCTCGATTATCGGCATGTCGCGTTGCGAGGCGATTTCCAGCACCCAGTTCAGTGCTCGCGCATGATCGACTGCCTCCAGATGGTCCTTAAGGGGCTTGCCGCTGATCGTGATGCCCTTCTCGAGCACCAGGGCTGTTTCCCCGGCAGTCAGCGTGTTGCCTTCGATCGCATTGGACGTGTAGGTGATGTCGATGCGCTGGCTGTGCTCCAGACCGTCCAGCGCGCCGGCCCGGACAGTCTTTCTCAGAGCATCAAGCTGTTTCTTCTTTGCGAGGACCGCTGGCATCATCGGCCAGGCCTCGGCTCAGCTTGGCGATTGGCGTCACAAGCGAGACTCTTACACATCTGAAATCACCTGCCCATTTGACAGGATGTGAACCTTGTAGCCGGAAAAGATCTTTTGAGCTTCGCCGGCGGCGTAGAGTGCTTGATAGGCTTCGTGCGGGATCAGGGCGTGGTTCTCGTAGCTCGACACACCCTGGCGCGCGGCTTCGAGATCGTCGGTGTTGATAAAGAATTCCTGCGTGGTCTTCTCGCTCGAAAACAGGCCCTTGCGGCCGGGTTTCTCGCCCTTGGAGTAGACCTCCTGGATGGTCCAGGTGAGCAGCCAGGCATTTTCCGGTTTGCGCACCTTGGCCAGCACCTCGGTCACCGTCGAATTGTTGTCCGTAATGCCTGCGGAATAAAAGGGGCCGAGCACGACGCGGCGCAGCTGCTTAGGGTGCAGCGGCTCGAAATCCTTGTCGAGATTGACCGCAATCGTTGCGGGGGAAAGCGTGTAGGCGGAATTCTTCTCGGTGAAATCGTCGAAGCGATGGGCGAGTTCGGGGTTGAGCAGGCCGTCCACCGGCAGCGGGATGTCGACCCGTTCATTGAGCTTGCCGCTGCTGTCAACGAGCTGCCGGATCATGCTTTCGGAGGAATCCTCCACCGTCACCATGTAGACCAGCGGCAGGTTGGCGCTGCCGTCGAAGCTCGCCCAGTGCACGAGGTAATAGGGGCGCCCGGTCTTTGGATTGACCGAGACCTTGGCCGTCTGCGCCAGCGAGAACGGGCCAAAAGTCTGTTCGCTCTTGACGTCCTCGAGATAGAGCCGCTCGGCCATCGACTTCTGCAGCGCTTCGGGGAATTCCTTGTGGCGCAGGATGAAGTCGGCCATTTCCTCGCGCAATTCGCCGGCCAGCGGAATGTTGGCCAGCCGCGCCTCGGCCTGGCGGCGGTCGTTTTCCAGTTCGAGCAGGTTCTGGAAGACGGGATAGCCGCTGTCGGCGCGCGAAATGCGGAACGTGTCCATGAAGCCGAGCCGGTTGCGCCAGCAGGAAAACGATTTGTCCAGCCGGGCAATGTATTCGGCGACAATCTTGGCGACGATGCCGTGCCGGTAAAGCGGCGAGCGGTCGTCGCGCATGAACACTTCGAGGCCGCTGAGTGCCGCCGTGATGGCGGAAAAATAGCGCGCCGCCGCTTCGTTTTCGGGAGTCATGCCGGTGTGCCCGCGTGCAGCCGCTCCTTACGACTGCACGTAGTTGGCCGAATTGTGCTTCTTCATCACGTCGTCGAAACGGCGGGCGAAGGCGTCGTCGGCGAGCTTCTTGCGGCGCTGGATGTCGGAGCTGGCGACCATGTTCTTCTCGTGCATTTCGAGGAGATCGCCGATGTGCTTTTGCGAGGCGGCGCCAATGCCGGCCATGGTCTCTTCGGCGGTGTTGTCAACCTGGCTGCCCAGCGTGTTGATCTTGTGGGCGACATCCTGCTGGGCGGCGGTCTTCAAGGAATCTTCCAGTGCCTTGTAGAGCACGATGCGCTGCTCGGTATCGATGGTCAGCTTGTTGATCAGCGTCGACTGCGCTGCGATCTGATTGTTGAGCGAATCGACGAAGGTCTGGAACATCGAGGTGTAGCGTTCCAGCGTCTGGCTCTCGGCCAGAAGCTCCTGCTCCTTGGCTTGCTTTTCATTGTATTCGGTCGCCAGTTTCGAGCGCTCGCCCTCAAGCTGCGTGCGCTCCTTCTGACTGGTAGAAGCGGCGATCTTGTTTTCGATGTCGAGCAGCAGCGGATTGACCTCCTCGATGCGCTTCTGCACCGCCTCGAGGTTGGTCATGGTGACCTTGCGGCGCTCGATCACCTGCGACAGGCTGTTTTCCGAGGTCTTGTAGCGCTGGTCGAGGACCTCTTTCTGCGCTTTCAGGATGCCGACGATGGTGTCGGACTTGACCAGAAGCTCCTGCAGATTGCCGGCCAGCGACATGTTGCGGACGCGGTCGGTGCGCATGCGCTGCTTGCGTTGCGCCGAGAAGACGCCGACGAAGCTTTCCCAGCCGGTGTAGTTCTTCATGCTCTCGAATTCGGTGCCGAAGACGTTGGTGGCGTCTTCCAGCCCGATGATCAGGTCGGCAATGTTGCCTTCCATCACCTTCTGCTGCTTCAGCACGTCCTCGATGCGGGCATTCTCGATGTCGAAATTGGCGTCGCCGATCTTCTTGTCGGCGGTGGCCAGCGTATCAAGCACCGTGCCCGACTGCTCGATCTTGGAGCGCATGTCCTGCACGACCTGCCTGGTCTTGGCAATTTCGGCATCGAAATTCTGCAATGTCGCCATAGGGGCCTCCCGCTTCGGCTTCCGGTCGCTGGCTGCGAACAGCGGCGAATATATGTGGGGTATCAGGGGATTGAAAGACGCAAGACAAGACCCGCCCCGAAAACAAAAAAATGCCTGGTCGTCTTGAAAGGCAATGAAGGCGGGGTCATGGCGTGATTAACCAGCCGGCCAAGTATTGTTCAATTGTCATTGAACTTTGACGGCTGCGAAGAAGTCGATCTCGGACAGTGTGGGTGTGCTGAATTCAACAGACGGCTCAATGAGTTGCAAGCGCGAGACAGCTGGCGGAAGCCGTCGCCATCACGCTACGCATCGCGCCGTTCAAGGCTTCGGATCGGCCTTCAGATAGGCGATGACGTTGGCGATGTCCTCGTCGCTGCTCAGGCCGGAGAAGCCCATCCTGTTGCCGGGTACTTTCAGCTTGGGAGCGCCGAGATAGGCTTTGAGGTTGGCTTCGTCCCAAACGAGGCCGGCCGCGCCGGCGTCCTTCATGGCCTGCGAATAGTTGAAGTTCTGGGCAGTGCCGGCGGTGCGGCCGACGATACCGAGGAGATGCGGGCCGACCTTGTCGCGGTCGCTTGCCGCCTCGTGGCAGGCCATGCAGCGGTAGAACACTTTCTTGCCAAGTGCTGCATCGCCGTCGGCCAGCGCGGCGAGGATACCGGCCAAGTAAATGACAAGGCCTGATGAAATGGCTCGAAGCATGGCGGTTCCCGGCTGGCTCTGGCTGAGGGCAAAATAGGCTGCAGGCCTTAACAAACGCCGTATGCCGGTGGATAGCAGCCGGGCTCAATCCGTGCGCGGGATCGCCGCGACCGCCTGCTTGACCTGCTTTTCAATCGCCGCCGACGAATGATTGTCGCGCACGAAAGCGCGGCCGATCTCCGCCATCTCGGCGGCCGCTTGCGGGCGTGTCGCGAGATCGATGATTTTCAATGCCAACTTGCCGGCATCGTCGCTGGACAGGAAATGCCTGCCCGCCTGCAGGCCAAGCCCTTCGACGGCCTTTTCGGTGGCGGCGACGACAAGGCCCGCCGCCATCGCCTCCAGCACCTTGATGCGGGTTCCGCCGCCGAAGCGCAGCGGGATCGGCGCATAGCCGGCACGCCCAAGCAATTCCGGCAGATGCGGTGGGTTCTCGATCAACCGCAGACCATGCCTGGTGCATAGACCGCGCACGACATCGCGCGGGTTTCTGCCGGCGACGGTGATCGACCAGGGCCGGCCGGAAGCGGCGAGGCGCGGCGCCATCGCGCGGCCGATCTGCTTGACGGCGTCGATGTTGGGGAAATAGCCGAGATGCCCGATGAAGCACAGGCTGAGCTCACTGAAGCGCTCGGCAGCAATCGGCAGGGAAAGCACGCTCTCGTCTGGAATGGGGTTGGCGACGAACCTGACGTCGTTGACGGGGCCGAGAGCGGACAGAAGCGCTTCGTCGGCCCGCGAACAAACCCAGACCTGGTCGGCCAGGGCAGCCGCACACCTGTCGGCTTCGCGCGCCTCTGCCTTCCTTCGCCTGTTTTGGCGCCAGTCACGAATTTGCTGCCACAGCGTCAGGCCGGCGATCCGGTCGGACACCGTCCGGGAATCGATGTTGTGCTGGTCAAGGACAGTGCGCGCGCGATGCTTCGGCGCCAGCGTCAGCAGCTGCGAAAGCACGATCTCCTCGATCACCACGAGATCGGGCGCGAATTCCCTCCAGATGGCGTCGGCTTCGGCCAGCTCGTCGTCCGGCATCATATGCACGGTCGGGTGCGGGCTGCGCCTGCCCCAGGGCGCCCTGCCGCGCGCTGCCTCGATGATCCGGTGACGGATGTTCGGCGGTGTGGAGGGTGCCGGGGCGCCAGTCAGGCTTACCGTCAGGACCTCGCCCATCGATGCCAGGGCGCGTGCATTGGCGGCGTTCCGGATCTCGCCGCCGGAGACCGGCGGAAACGGGCAATCAACTGTGAACTGCAGAATTTTCATGTTGTCCCGGCCGTTCAGCCTCTGGTGAAGCCAATGAAATCGTCGGGCGCGGCGCGGCCCATTTCCTCTTCCCAGTGGCGGCGGCAGAGCGAGATATAGACGTCCTTGCCGATCGCCACCTGTTCGCCTTGTCTGGCCACCTTGCCGTCAGCGCCGAGACGCACGACCATCGTCGCCTTGCGGCCGCAGCGGCAGATGGTGCGCACTTCGCGCAGATCGTCTGCGATGGCCAGAAGCGCTCGCGAACCGGAAAACAGATTGCCCTGGAAATCGGTGCGCAGGCCGTAGCACATCACCGGGATGTTCAGCCGGTCGGCGATACGGGCGAGCTGCCAGACCTGCTCTTCCTCGAGAAATTGCGCCTCGTCGACAAAGATGCAATGCACCGTCGTATGTTCGTGATGCTCGGCGACGCGAGCGTAGAGATCGTCGCCGTCGCGGAACATCTCGGCCTCCGTCTCCAGGCCGATGCGCGACGAGATCAGCCCGGTGTCGCCCTTTCTGTAGTGGCCGGCGACGAACAGCATCGTCGTCATACCGCGTTCGCGATAATTGTAGGACGCCTGCAGCAGCATTGTCGTTTTGCCGGCATTCATCGTCGCATAGTGGAAGTAGAGCTTGGCCATGCCGTCCTTTTAAGCCGAGTTGGCGCGGCGCGGGGAGAGGGCACCGCTGCATTTGATGGGAAAAGCCGTCTGCAATCGAAAAAGCGGCGGGCGTGTCGCTGTTTGGCCAGTCCGCGCCGTTGATCGTGATTGTCTTAGCGCTTGAAACCACACCAGAATGGTGTTTGGCTGACGAAACAAGGCGGGCAGAGAAACCGTAACTACGCTTCGCCAAAGAATCACAATGGGAGACTGCCAATGTCGCGTATGAACACCTTCGTCGCCGGCCTCGGCCTGGCGACTTTTCTGTCCACGAGCGCTGCACTTGCCGGCGATCCGGAGAGCTGCAAGGCGGTGCGCCTTTCCGATGTCGGCTGGACCGACATCCAGGCAACCACCGGCGTCGCTTCGGTGCTGCTCACCGCGCTCGGCTACGAGCCGCAGACGATCCAGCTATCGGTACCGGTGACCATGGCGTCGCTGAAAAACAAGGATCTCGACGTCTTCCTCGGCAACTGGATGCCGTCGATGACCAACGACATCAAGGACTACACCGCCGATGGTTCGGTCGAGACGATCGGCACCAACCTGACCGGCGCCGGCTACGGCATCGTCGTACCGACCTATGTCGCGGAGGCCGGCGTCAAGTCGCTGACCGACATCGGCAAGTTCAAGGACAAGTTCAACGGCAAGATTTACGGCATCGAGGCGGGCAATGACGGCAACCGCATCATCCTCGACATGATCAAGAACCCGAAGGACAATCTCGAAGGCTTCGAGCTGGTCGAGTCCTCGGAAGCCGGCATGCTGACGCAGGCCGAGCAGTCGATCAAGAACAATGAGTGGATCGCGTTCCTCGGCTGGACGCCGCATCCGGTGATGGGCGCCATGAAGCTCACCTATCTCGACGGCATGGGCGACAGCGGCTTCGGCGCCGCCACCGTCTACACCAATGTGCGCAAGGGCTACACCACCGAATGCCCGAATGCCGGCAAGTTCATCGCCAACCTGAAGTTCAACCTGGACATGGAAGGCGAGATGATGGACGCGATCCTGAAGGGCGGCGACGCCAACACGGTCGCAGCCGACTGGCTGAAGAAGCACCCTGACGCGGTTGCGCCGTGGATTGCCGGCGTCACCACCTTCGATGGCGGCGATGCGGCAGCGGCGGTCAAGACCGCGCTCGGAAGCTGAGCCGACTAATTCGGCCAAGCCGAACCAGGAAGGGCAGCCAATCTAGAAAAGGCTGCCCTTTTTCATATCCTGTGAGAAGATGACCTAATGAGAGCGGAGGCCGGAAGCAGGCGGTCTCTCGCATGAGAGGGGCGATATGGATCCGATTTCGAAATTCATGGTCGATCACAAGATACCGATCGGCGCCTGGGGAAAGGCGTTCTTCGGTTTCCTCACCGACAATTTCGACACCGTGTTCAGGGCCTTCTCGAATGGCCTCAATTTCCTGCTCGACGGGCTGGTTGGCATCCTTTTGATGGTGCCGCCGGTGCTGCTGGCGCTGATCATCGCCATCATCGCCTGGCTGCTGCAGCGCTCGCGCCCGCTGGCCATAGGCGTCTTTCTCGGCCTGATCTTCATCATCAACCAGAACCTCTGGAAGCAGACGGTGCAGACGCTGGTGCTGGTCGTGGCGGCCGCCGCCATGGCGATGGCCATCGGCGTGCCGCTCGGCATCTGGGCCGCGCACAAGCCGAAGGTCTACCGCATCATGCTGCCGGTGCTCGATCTGATGCAGACGCTGCCGACCTTCGTCTACCTGATCCCGGTCCTGACCCTGTTCGGTCTCGGCAACGCGCCCGGCCTCATCGTCACCATCATCTTCGTCATCCCGACTGCGGTCCGGCTCACCCATCTCGGCGTCGTCTCGGTGCCGAAGTCGATCATCGAGGCAGGCGAGGCGTTCGGCGCCACCAAACAGCAATTGCTTTGGAAGGTCGAGCTGCCCTCGGCCTTGCCGACCATCATGGCCGGGCTGACGCAATCGATCATGCTGTCGCTGTCGATGGTGGTGTTTGCAGCACTGATCGGCGCCGGCGGCCTCGGCACTGAAATCAACCGCGCGCTCGGCTCGCGCCGCATCGATCTGGGGCTCGAGGCGGGCCTCGCGATTGTCGTACTCGCCATCGTGCTCGACCGAATGACGCGTATCGGCGTTGGAGGCAAGAAATGACCGTCGCCGTCGATTTCAAAAATGTCGATATCGTCTTCGGGTCCGACCAGGCCGGTTCGCTGGCGCTGATCGATGGCGGCGCCACGCGCGCCGAAATCCTCGAAAAGACCGGCAATGTGCTGGGTTGCGCCGGCGCCAGCCTGACCGTCCATGAGGGCGAAATCTCGGTGCTGATGGGCCTGTCCGGCTCGGGCAAGTCGACCCTGCTGCGGGCAGTCAACCGGCTGAATGTGGTGTCGCGCGGCCAGGTGCTGGTCAGGGACGGGGACAATATCGTCGATGTCGTGACCTGCGATCAGGCGACGCTGCGGCGGCTGCGCCAGAAGCAGGTGGCGATGGTGTTCCAGCAGTTTGGCCTGCTGCCTTGGCGTACGGTGGAGGAGAATGTCGGCCTTGGCCTCGAACTTGCCGGCGTGCCGGAGCAAGAGCGCAAGGAGCGCGTGCAACGCCAGCTGAAACTGGTCAATCTCGACCAGTGGTCGAAGAAATACGCGCATGAACTGTCCGGCGGCATGCAGCAGCGCGTCGGCCTGGCCCGTGCCTTCGCCACCGAGGCGCCGATCCTGCTGATGGACGAGCCGTTCTCGGCGCTCGATCCGCTGATCCGCACCAAGCTGCAGGACGAATTGCTGCAGCTGCAGGCGGAGCTGAAGAAGACCATCATCTTCGTCAGCCATGATCTGGAAGAGGCGCTGAAGATCGGCACCCATATCACCATCATGGAAGGCGGTCGCATCGTGCAGACCGGGGCGCCGGAAGACATCGTGCTCAAGCCCGCCAACGACTATGTCCGCGACTTCATCGCCAATGTGAATCCGTTGTCGGTGCTGACCGCCTGGAACGTCATGCGCGACAGCCGCGACCTCGAGCACGGCGATAATGGCTGGGTGTGGCTCGACCGGCGCAAGACGACGCGCTTCAAGATCGACGAGCACGGGCTGGTGGCGGCGGCGGAACGCGACGGCAAACCGGCGGTATGGGTTTCATGCGCCGATGTCGAGGCGCAGCCGGAGGAGACGGCGCAAGTGTTCTGGGCCAATCCCGGGACCTCGCTGAAGACGGTGATGCTGGCCATGCACCGCTCGCAGACGGCACCCGTGGCGCTGTTCGACGACCAGTCGCGCTTTGTCGGGGCGATCGGCATACGCGACGTGCTGAGCGCGGTGTTGCGGCGCTAGATCATGATGAGATTTGGTTGAAATCTCATCATGATCTAACCCTTTGTTGGAGCATGATCTTTTCCAAAAACCGGTACCCACTTTTTGGGATCATGCTCTAAGCCAGACCGATGCGCGTGGCGCCGAGCTTGAACAGGGCTGTGGCATCCCGGTCGAAGCGGAAGGTGTGGATGAAGTCGTCCGCACGGTAGTCCGGAAGCGTCTTGCGGATGGCGGCGGCGAAGTTTTTCGCCTCGTCCAGCCGCCCAGCCAACGCCAGGCAGTGAGCGGCGATCGACAGGATGATGACATGGGCGTTGGGGCGGGCAGCCGCTTTCAGCGCCCATTCGGCTGCCTCGTCGAACTGGCCGAGGCGGACATGCGCCATGGCGCGTGCGCCCAGCATGCCGAACAGCATCGGGTCGAACGGCGACAGATGGCGCGAATGATCCGACGACCCGATCGCCGCTTGCGGGTCGCCCGACTGCGAATGCACGAAGGACAGCGCATAGTGGCCAAGCGCGAAGTTCGGGCTGAGGTCGACGGCTCTTTGCAGTTCGAGCACGGACGCGTCACCCTCGCCGCGCAGCCACAGCGCCCGGCCCATCGCCCAGTGCGCGGCGGGATTATGATCGTCGACCAAAAGGCTCTGGCCGGCCGCCTCAAAGGCAAGCACGCTGTCCTGGTCGCGGTCGCCCCAGCGCTGGAAGGCGCTCTGCCAGTGGGTGAAGGAGAGGCCGGCATAGGCGCGGGTGAAGGTCGGATCCTGCCTGACAGCAATGTCGAAGAAATGCCGTGCGAGGTCGTTCTCGCTGCGGGTGAAGCGATACATGTGCCAGAGGCCGCGATGGTAGGCCTCCCAGGCGTTAAGTGAATTGGGCGCTTTCAGCATGGCGCGGTTGCGCTCGACGGTCTCGATCTCGGATGAGACCGAGGCCACGATGCTGTTGCCGATATCGTCAAGCACGGCGAAAAGATCGTCGGGCTTGCGCTCGAAGGTCTCGGCCCAGACGATCCTGGCTGTGCGGACCTCGACGAGCTCGACGGTGACGATCAGGCGGCCGGTCAAGCTGCGCACCGTGCCGGTGGCGACATAGTCGACATTCAGCCTTCGGCCGGCATCTTCCGGCGCGATGTTCCTTTCTGCCAGCGCAAAGACCGAGCCCCGGGCGATGACAAAGAAGTCCCTGAGCTTGGCGAGGCGGGTGATGATGTCGTGGGTCAAGCCATCGGCCAACCCGCCACGAACGCCGCTGCCGGCGTCTTCGCCAAATGGCATCACGGCCAGCGCAGCCTTGTGCGGCGTCGCGGCTTCGGTGGCGGCAAGCGCGATCGGACTGTGGCCCGCCACCGGCGCAACCGCAGGCTGTGCCGGCAAAGTGGCGCAGTGACGTTCCGCGCGAATGGCAAGCCACGCCTGGCGCACGGGGCCGAAATCCAGCTCTTCCGATTGGAAGAGCGATGCTGCTGCGGCAAGATGGTCCTCGCAGGCACGGAACTGGCCGCGCCGCGCCAGCCTCACCAGGAGTGCGACATGGGCGCTGCTGTCGAACGGGGTCAATTCCAGCCATTTTTCGAGATGGGCGGAGACGTCTTCGGAATCGGCCGGCAGCGTCTTAACCAGATGTTCCAGTATAGCCGCGTGGCAGGAGCCGAAACGGCGGCGCTGCGCGGTCAGCCAGCTGTTGAAGAGAGGGCTGCGGTCGATCTCCAGCCCTTCGAGGAAGTCGCCGACGAACAGGTCGGAGAGCAACCGCAGTCGCGTCGGCTCGAGCGTTTCGATGCCTGCGGCAGCCGCCGCCGCGACATCCAGAACGTCGACTGAGATGCCGTCGAGGTCGAGCGCGATCGTATCGCCCGATGTTTCGATCCTGCGGCGGCCCGGTTCGTCGAGCGCGGCCCGCAGCTTGCTCAGGCACCAGCGAAGCTCACTCCTGGGATCATTTGGAACATCCCACAGCAACTCGCAGAGCTTGCCACGTCCGACCGGATGGGGCGCCAGCGCCAGATAGGCCAGCAGCGCGCGCAGCTTGCGCGATGCCGGCAAGACCACCGGGACGCCGTCGCGCGCAATCGTCGGCGGCCCAAACAGGCGCACGACAACACCTTGATGGCTGCTCGCCAGGCTCGATTCCACGCCAGATACCACGCCTGCTCCCACGCTGACCTGCCGGCCCCTGCTTTACCACCGAGCACGACAAAGTGCACCCGGCTCGCAAAATTTGTGCGCCGAATGTGGTGTTTACCACACTGCCGCACGTCAAGGACCTGTAGTGCGGCAAGGTGTCGAAATCTCGCCGCCCAAACCGCCGGTGTGTAACCGGCCCGTGAGCAAGAACCAGGAGTCTACCATGTTGCATCAGCAGAAAATCAGAACCACGGCCGGCCGCGGCCGCCTGTTCGACAGCATTCTCGACACCATCGGCGACACGCCGGTCATCCGCGTCAACAATCTCGGACCGGCGCACGCCACCATCTACGTCAAGGCCGAGTTCTTCAATCCGGCGGCGTCGGTGAAGGACCGGCTGGCGCTCAACATCATCGAGGAAGGTGAACGCACCGGCGCGCTCAAGCCGGGACAGACCATCGTCGAGGCGACCAGCGGCAACACCGGCATCGGTCTTGCCATGGTCTGTGCGCAGAAGGGCTACAAGCTGGTGGTGACGATGGCCGACAGTTTCTCGGTCGAGCGCCGCAAGCTGATGCGGATGCTGGGCGCCAAGGTGGTGCTGACGCCGCGCGCCGAGAAAGGCTTCGGCATGTACAAGAAGGCGGTGGAACTGGCCGAAGCCAATGGCTGGTTCCTGGCCCGCCAGTTCGAGACCAAGGCCAACGCCGACATCCATGAAGCAACCACGGGACGCGAGATCGTCAATGATTTCGCCGGCTCGCGGCTCGACTATTTCGTCACCGGCTACGGCACCGGCGGCACCGTCGCCGGCGTGGCGCGGGTGCTGCGCCGCGAGCGGCCTGAGACTCGGATCGTGCTCACCGAACCGGTTAATGCGCAGCTTGTCGGCAGCGGCAAGCCGCAGATGCGTGGCGCCGGCGGAGCGCCGGCCGCCAGCCATCCGGCTTTCGAACCGCACCCGATCCAGGGTTGGACGCCGGATTTCATTCCCAGCGTCCTGCAGGAGGCCATCGATGGCAACTTCTATGACGAGGTGATGCCGATCGCCGGGCCGGAGGGCATGAAATGGGCCAAGGCGCTGGCGCAGCAGGAAGGCATCTTCACCGGCATTTCCGGCGGTTCGGCTTTTGCCGTGGCGCGCCAGATCGCCGGCACAGCACCGGCCGGATCGGTGATCCTGTGCATGCTTCCCGATACCGGTGAACGCTACATGACCACGCCTTTGTTCGACGGCATCGAGGCCGAGATGAATGCGGAAGAGCTTGCTCTCTCGCGCTCGACGCCCGGTTGCCGGTTCCCGGCATGATGGCGGGGGGGCAATCTCCATGGACGCGATGCCTGTCACCTCGGCTGCCGAGGAAACGCTTGACCCCTCGGACTGGGCCGATGTGCAAAGCCTGTCGCATCGGATCGTTGACGATGCCGTCGCTTACCTGCGCGATGTCAGGCAACGGCCGGTGTGGCAGGAGATGCCTGGAGATGTAAGGGATTTCTTCACCGCCTCGCTGCCGCAATCGCCGACCCCGCTTGCCGACATCTATGGCGATGTCGTGGACAAGGTGATGCCCTATCCGATGGGCAACATCCATCCGCGCTTCTGGTCCTGGTATATGGGGTCGAGCAATTTTACCGGCGCGATCGGCGATTTCCTGGCGGCAATCCAGGGCTCCAATCTCGGCGGCGGCAACCATGCCGCCGCCCTGATGGACGGCCAGGTGGTCGACTGGTGCAAGCAGATGATGGGCATGCCGGCTTCGGCCAGCGGCACGCTGGTCAGCGGCGGCTCGATGGCCAACATCATCGGGCTCACCGTGGCGCGCAACACCAAGGCCGGCATCGACGTGCGCGAGCACGGCGTTGGAGCAATCGAAAAGCCTTTGCGTTTCTATGGCTCGGACCAGGTCCATTCCTGTCACCGCAAGGGGATGGAAGCGCTCGGTCTCGGCAACAAGGCGCTGCGCCGCATTGCCAGCGACGCCGGCCTGCGCATCGACATTGAAGGTTTGAGGACCGCGATATCGGAAGATCGCGCGGCCGGGTTCAAGCCGGCCTGCATCATCGGCAACGCCGGCACTGTCAACACCGGCGCCATCGACGATCTGCAGGCGCTGGCCAAGCTGGCGCATGAGGAGGACCTCTGGTTCCATGTCGACGGCTGCATCGGCGCGCTGATCGCGATCGCGCCTGAGAATGCACATCGCGTCGCCGGCATCGAATGGGCCGATTCCATCGCGCTCGATCCGCACAAATGGCTGCATGCGCCTTTCGAGGCAGGCTGCGCGCTGGTGCGGGATGCCTTGGCGCATCGCAAGACCTTCGCGGTGACGCCGGAATATCTGGAGTCGACACCGCGCGGCCTCGCCTCCGGCCAATGGCTGCACGATTACGGCCTGCAGACGTCACGCGGCTTCAAGGCATTCAAAGTGTGGATGGCGTTGCGAGAACACGGCGTCGAAAAATTCGGCCGCCTGATCGACCAGAACATTGCGCAGGGGCAGTATCTCTCAGGGCTGATCGCGGCCGAACCAGCGCTCGAACTGACGGCGCCGACCAGCATCAACATCGTCTGCTTCCGCTATCGCGCGGATGGTCTCGATGGCGAGCGCGCGAAAGCGCTCAACACCGAGATCATGCTGAGGCTGCAGGAAGACGGAACCGCCGCCATTTCCGATACCACGGTGCAAGGCCGGCATTGCCTCAGGGTGGCGATCAACAACCACCGGACCCGGCGCGAGGATCTCGACCTTCTCGTCGCCGAAACGGTCCGCCTGGGCAACGAGATCGCTTCTGCCTGACCGGCCATGGGGTAGTTCTCAGCCGCTGGCGGCCTCCTTTAAATCGCCCTCCGTAGCGGGAAACGTCACGCCGGGAAGGTAAAATGTGATCGGCCGGATTTCGTAGACTGCCGAGGGATTCACGCGGCGCAAGTCGCGCGCAGCCGCAATCGCCGCCTCCTGCGTGGCGCAGTCGAGGACATAAAGACCCAGCAATTGTTCCTTGGTCTCGGCAAACGGCCCGTCGATGACGATGCCGTCTCCCGGACCACGCAGCGTGACGGCGTCGGCGGTCGCGCCCAGTCTTGCCGCCGGCCCGAGCTTGCCTTCGCGGGTCAATCTGGCATTGACCTCGAGCAGGTCGTGCATCAGCGCCGCATCCTGCTGCGGCGTCAGGGACTGGATGGTCTGTTCGACGTGATAGGCCAGGATGGCGTAAAACATGCGGCGATCTCCTCCTGTTCGAGCGGCCGCACTATTGCAAGGGCGGGTTGGTTGATCCACCACCGGTGCCCAGCGAGACGCCAGTCTGCTGCCTTATGCCGCCAGCGGCAGGCTGAGCTCCGTCAGCAGGCCGCCGCGAGGATGGTTGGACAGGTTGACATCGCCGCCGGCGGCACGCGCAATGTTGCGGGCAATGGTCAGGCCTAGCCCGAGACCGCCGGTCTGGCGGTTGCGCGATTGCTCCAGCCGCACGAAGGAACCGAACACCTGGTCGAGCTGCGCCTGCGGTATGCCCGGCCCCTCGTCGCGGATAACCAGCGTGACCGTGCCGTCCGACTGCCGCAGGCTGACATGGGCTTTCTTGCCGTAGGTCACGGCATTCTGGACCAGATTGTTGACGCAGCGCTTGAGCGCCACCGGCCGCGCCATGCAGATCATGCCACGCGGCCTGGCGCCGTCATGGTCGAACGTGACGTCCTCGAAACTGTCGGCGATCGATTCCACCAGCGACCAGAAATCGATCCGCTCGCTCTTCTCCTCGGTGACTTCGAAGGTGGCGAAGTCGATGACGGAGCTGGCGATGCTCTCGATGTCGGCGAGGTCGTGGGCCAGCGCCTCGCGCGCGGTCGATCTGCGCAACAGTTCGAGGCGCAGCCGCATGCGGGTCAGCGGCGTGCGCAGATCGTGGGCGAGCGCGGCGGCCAGATGTTCGCGGTCCTCGACATAGTCGCGCAGCCGGACCTGCATGGCGTTGACGGCTTTGGCCGCGGCGCGGATTTCGCGGCTGCCGGTCTCGGCGATCGGCGGGCTCTTCAGATCCGTGCCGATCCGGTTGACCGCCGTTTCCATCATCCGATAGGGCGCCGTCAGCCGGCGCAGCGACCAGATCGACATGATCACCACCAGGGCCGCGATCAGCGAATAGAGCGGCAGGCTGTCGAAGCTCAATATCGGTCCGACCGGCGTGTTGGGCTCGGTGAAATTCAGCCATTGGCCGTCGGCGAAGCGGACAGAGGCCGTCAGCTTGTCGCTCTGGGCGAAGCTGGCCGCCAGCGATAACAGGTCGCGCTCCACCGCGCCAACATCCTTGGTCACGGCCACACCGCCAGGCGCGTTGGCTGCCTGGGTTGCCGGATCGCGCCGGACGCGGGCGTCGGTGATGCCGAATTTCGACAGCCGCCCGACCAGAATGTCCTCGAGCTCGGCCAGTTCGTCGTCGCCGGCGATCGACGAGGTGACCGCGGGCGTGTCCGAAACGGTGAGCGCATAGGTGGCGTTGAACAGACCGGAGGCCGTCAGCTTGCGCTGCTCCGGCGTGTCGTCATGCATCAGCTGCACCAGCGAATAGGCGCGGTCGTTAAGCCGGTAGAGATCGACCTCGTCATTGGCGACGGCACGATCGCGCGAGACGATGTAGAGCGTGGCGACCTGGCTGATCAGCAGGCCGGCAATGACGATGAGCAAAACCCAGACCGGCAGGGTTTGCGGCAGGAAACGTCTCATTCGGAGGTGGTCTCGGGCAGGAACTGGTAGCCGCCGCTGCGCACAGTCAGGATCAGTTTCGGCGTCTTGGGGTCGTCTTCCATCTTGCGCCTGAGACGGCTGACCAGGATGTCGATACTGCGATCGAAGGAATAGTCGCTGTCACCGCCGGAAAGCTCGATGAGCTGGTCGCGGGTGAGCACGCGCTGCGCGCTTTTGACGAAGGTCTGCAACAGGTTGAACTCCGCCATCGTCAGCTCGACCCTGACATCGCCCGGCGCCATCAGCCGCCGGCGCGAGCAGTCCATCGTCCAGCCGGCGAAATGGTAGATCTGCTTGGTGGTGGCGCGCTTCGGCTCAGCAGCACCATTGCGCCTCAAAACGGCGCGGATGCGGGCCAGCAGCTCGCGCGGATCGAAGGGTTTGGGCACATAGTCGTCGGCGCCCATCTCCAGGCCGACGACGCGGTCGGTGGTCTCGGTCACCGCCGTCAGCATGATGATCGGCGTCGAGTAGCTGGCGCGCAGGTCGCGGCAGAGCTCCAGCCCGCTCTTTCCTGGCAGCATCACATCAAGCACGATCAGGTCTACCTGCGTGCGGCGCAGTATGTCTTCCATCTCGACGCCGTCGGCGGCAACCGTGGTGCGCA
This sequence comes from Mesorhizobium sp. M0772, assembly GCF_040320135.1. NCBI lineage: Bacteria > Pseudomonadati > Pseudomonadota > Alphaproteobacteria > Hyphomicrobiales > Phyllobacteriaceae > Mesorhizobium > Mesorhizobium sp. M0772. Next base: position 151,972 of record NZ_JAMYPB010000001.1, read on the forward strand.
GGCCGCGCTTCTGGAAGAATTCCTGAAGCAGGTCGCGAATGCCCTTGTCGTCGTCGACGATCAGTATGTGCGCATCGGATTTCACGGCGATCCTGTCATTGCTGGCGGCCGGTCGGCGGCTGCCTTCTGAGTCTGCTTCTGTGGCGTCACCCACACGATAGAATTCTGGCCACATGTTGGCCAGCGGCGATGATCGCCCGCAAAGCCGATTTGCCAGAAACAATTCAGAAACAAAATTCTATAGTCCGGAAAAACTCCCGAAAAAAATCAAGGGCATAAAGGGTGCCGTGGCGGTCAGGACATCGGCTGCGACGCGAAGTCTCCGGAGTAACGGACATCACCAATGCACAGGTTCACGATCAGCTTGATGGGTGCGCTGCTCAGCATTCCGCTCGTCACAGCCGCGGTCGGAGCCACAACCGCAAAGGTGACGCCGATCACAAGGAGCGAGCGCTGCATCGATCTCAATCGCCAGGTAGACGAAGCCCTTGAAACCCATGCCGCGGCAACGCAGGTCACCGCGGCGAAAGCACTGCAAAGAAAGGGAAACCGGTTCTGCGCCAACAAGAAACAGGCACAGGGTATCCGGATGCTCGCGAACGCTTTGAAGCTGCTTGGAGTGACACCGATCGACCCGGTTCAGTGACACTCGAAACTCGACCCGCACAAAGAAGGAAATGAAGCCATGAAAAAGTCCATCCTCTCCGCCACCGGTCTCGCCGTCGCTCTCGCTTTCGCAATGCCGGCTCTGGGCAATGCCGCTGCCACCACGACCGCTGCTCCGGCTGCTTCCACGACCACCGCTCCGGCGACCACGACCGCCAAGCCCCCGGTGAAGAAGGTCGTCGCCAAGAAGCCCGTCAAGAAGCACAAGAAGGCGAAGAAGGTCGTCAAGACGGACGCCCCGAAGGCCTGATCCAGACAGCCAACAGGCTTGTCTGTAACAAGGCCGCTCCAGCACCCCCCCGGCTGGAGCGGCCTTGTCGTGTGAGTGCATGATTACCCGTTGATGGGTGCCGGCCACCCAGGACTTTAACCCGTTTGCAATGCCGGTCCGGTAGGATAGCCCGCATGAAGAAGCGGCTTTCATCCATTCTGCGCTCGATGGCCATCGGCGGCCTTGTGGCCTCGGCAATGGTCAGGGTGCTGATCCAGTTCACCGCCAGCCCGGTGCCCGATCCGGTGAGCGGGCGCACGGAGCCGTCGCTGTTTGCACCGGCAATCTCCAGCAGCTGGCAATACATCACACCATGGCAAAGCCTGCTGCTTACCGTGATCACCGGCGCGGCGCTGGCCTGCTTCTTCGGCTGGCTCGCGGTCGCCTGGGTCGAATACAAGGCGGCCGGATCAAGGCCGGATGCGGCATCCAGCGCACGGCAATTCCAGGCTCGTCGCGTCGCCGATCGCCAGAGCCGTTGAACCGCAGCGTACAGTTCCTAAATTTGTGAACGGCAGCACTTCCGGGAAGCCGGTTTGGCGCGCCGATCAAAATGGACGACGGCTTTCCCCCATGACAAAGTGAGAGCGACCCCTCGCGCGATACCGGTTCCCGATGCCTGAAATCAGTTCCAAACCCCGCACCAAGACGAAGCCGCGGACCGAGCGGCCGAAGCTCTACAAGGTCATCCTCATCAATGACGATTTTACGCCGCGCGAATTCGTGGTGACGGTGCTGAAGGGCGAGTTCAAGCTCAGCGAAGACCAGGCTAACCGGGTGATGATCACCGCGCACCGGCTCGGCGTTTGCGTCGTTGCCGTCTTCACCAGGGATGTCGCCGAGACCAAGGCGACACGGGCCGTCGACGCGGCCAAGGCCAAGGGGTACCCGCTGCTGTTTACGACGGAGCCGGAGGAGTAGGTTGAGCGTCTTTCTCCCCGTATAGTGACGGAGAAGGGATCCTTACCTTCCCTCTCTGTACCACGTCGCGCCCATGGCCAGCAGCAGCAGGCAAAGGCCGAGGAAGCCGCCGAACAGGGGTACGCGCGAGACGGCTTTGAGCACGCTGTCGTCGGTGCTGCGCAGGCCGATCCAGTCTGCGCCCGAGGCCGCACCGGAGGCGCGGACCGGGACGATGGAGGGCAGGGCGACGCTGCCGGTGAGCTGGCCAAGGGTGGAGGAGGCCGCCAGCCGGCGCACGCTGCCGCCGGTGGCCTCAGTCGGAGCCTTCAAGCGGTCCTCGGTAGAGACGACGTCGGAGAATTCCGGCGCGTTGACCGGGCCGACATGGGCGAGTGCGGTCAGGTCACCATTGCCGATCTGGTAGAGGCCGATCTCCTTGGTCTCGATGCTGCCCAGGAAAACGCCAGGTTCGGACTTCTCCAGCTTGACGATCAGCGCCTTGCCCGAAGGGGTGATCACCTGCGCCGGGCCGGGATCGTCGCTCATCGTCTGGCGGCGGATTTCCAGCATCATGCCGCGGCCGTCGGCGGTCAGCCGCTCTTCCTCGAGTTCAGGTTCCTTCATCAGCCAGTGGGCGATGCGGCGGTAAAGCTGGACATGCGGCCCGCCACCCTCGAAGCCGCGAGCCCATAGCCAGCCCTGATCGGACAGAAGCATGCCGACGCGGCCTTCGCCCTTATGATCGAGCAGAAGCAGCGGGCGGTTGTCGGCGCCCTTCATCACCACTTCGCCTTCGGGGTTCTGCACGCCGATGGTGCGGAACCAGCGGCTCCAGCGCGGCGGCTCGGTCGCCGAGCCGTCGAGGCCGCGCGTCACCGGATGGCGCTGGCCGAGATCGGTGAGGCGCGGATAGAAGGCCTTGTCGATGACTTCGCCGGTCGGCATTGCCGGCAGCGACGACATTAGCGGGGTGCGGGCAATCGAGGAGTCGCCGGCATATTCCGGCCCGGCGGCGATCAGCAGCGCGCCGCCCTTTTCGACGTATTCGGAGATGTAGTCGTAATAGAGGATCGGCAGCACGTCGCGGTGCTGGTAGCGGTCGAATATGATGAGATCGAAATCCTTGATCTTCTCGACGAACAACTCGCGGGTCGGGAAGGCGATCAGCGACAGTTCGTTGATCGGCGTGCCGTCCTGCTTTTCCGGCGGCCGCAAAATGGTGAAATGGACGAGATCGACCGAGGCGTCGGATTTCAGCAGATTGCGCCACGTGCGCTCGCCGGCATGCGGTTCGCCGGAAACCAAAAGCACGCGCAAGTTCTCGCGGATGCCGTCGATCAGCGCGATGGCGCGGTTGTTGGCGTCGGTCAGTTCGCCCGGCTCGCGGTCGATGGAGAGTTCAACGATGTTCCGGCCGGCGCCGGGGATGGTCACCTGCAGCGGCATCGCCTGGCCGATGGTCGCCTCTTCGACCGCGACCTGCTCGCCATTGACCGAGACGCGGACATCGACCGGGCCGGTTTCGCCGTCGGTGGCGATGACGCGGTAGGTCATGTCGAGCGGCTTGCCGACGAGGCCGAAGCGCGGCGCGTTCTCGAAGCGGATGCGGCGGTCCTTCTCGTGCTCGTTGCCGGTGATCAGCGCGTGCAGCGGCGCATTGAAGTCGGGGGCGGCCGGCGCGTCATGCACCTCGCCATCGGTGATCATGATGGCGCCACCGATGCGCGAGGGCGGCACGTCGCGGAAGGCGCCTTCAAGCGCTGCAAAAAGCTTGGTCTCGGTGCGCTCGTCGGCGGCTTCCGACTTGCCGGCCTCGACGACGCGGACGTCGAACTGCTTGAAGCGGCCAAGGCGCTGCTGCAAACCGGCAAGCGCTTCGTCGGTCTGTTTGGTCCGGTCGCCGATATCCTGGCTCTGGCTGCGGTCGACGATGACGGCAACGACGCTCTTCAGCGCCTCGCGCTCCTCATCCAGGAAAACCGGATTGAGGAGTGCTGCGCCCAGCGCAATCAGCGCCGCGATGCGGAAGATCGCGCCGCGCTGGCGAAACCACAAGCCGACAGCCGCCAGCACCAGCAGCGGTGCGAGCACCAAAGCCAGCAAGGGCCAGGACAGCAGCGGTTCGAAGGAAATCGACCAGTTCATCGTTTACCCTCCCCCTTGTGGGGAGGGTCGATCCGCGTAGCGGAGCGGGGTGGGGGTAGGCGACAGAGCGCTAGCGCTGCACCCCCACCCCGGCTCACTGTCTTCGCTTCGCTGCGGCAGCGAGCCGACCCTCCCCACAAGGAGGAGGGTGAGGCTGCGCCGCCGGCGCCAGACAGGATCGAGACGAAATTAGCCAATACCGCCATTCTACTGCCCCAGCCGTTCGAGCAGGATCGGCACGTGCACCTGGTCGGATTTGTAGTTGCCGGTCAGCATGTACATCATGATGTTGACGCCGGCGCGCAGCGCATAGATGCGCTGCATCGGTTCCGATGGCACGGTCGGCAAAAGCGGGTCACCATTCTCGTCGACGGCCCAGGCGCCGGCAAAATCATTGGCGGTGATCAGGATCGGCGAGACGCCGTCGCCGACGCGTACCGGCCGATTCTCGGCATTGCTGGCCTCGAGCGAGGCTTCCACCCAGAGCGGGCTGCCGGAGAAGCGGCCGGGAAATTCGGGCAGGATGAAGAAGGATTTGGTCAGCACATGGTCGGCGGGCACCGGCTCCAGCGGCGGCACGTTGAGATTGCCGAGAATGTCGCGCAACCGTTCCGTCGCCGGGCTCGCCGAATCCGCACCGATGCCGTTGGCGAACTGGTCGCGCGTGTCGAACAGCACCGTGCCGCCCTGCTGCATATAGGCGTCGATGCGGGCGATCGCGGCTTGGCTCGGCATCGGCGCGGAGGGATCGATCGGCCAGTAGATCAGCGGATAGAAGGAAAGCTCGTCCTTCGAGATATCGACGCCCGCCGGCGCGCCCGGCTCGAGCGCGGTCTTCTCGATCAGGAAGCGGGTCAAGCCTTCGAGCCCTGCGCGGCTGATCGAATCGTCACCGGGCACACCGGTCAGCACATAGGCGATGCGGGTCTTGGCAATGTCCTCGATAGCGGCGGCATCGCCGGGCTTGGCGTCGTCAGCGCGGGCGAGGTCGGCATGGCCAAACAGCATGCCGAGGCCAAGCAGCAGCGCAGCCGTCGTTGCTGCGGCCGATCGGGCGCGGCGCGGTCGGCGCGACATCAGCCCGCCCATCCAGAACACCGCCAGCGTGTCGAGCAGCATAAGCACAAGTGCCGCTGTGACCAGCGATCCCTTGAGGTCGCGCGATTCATCGAAAGCGTACTGGATATTGGTCACCGGCACTGTGAATTGCGGGCGCACCAGCGGCGCGAAGGCGGTGGCCGGGTCGAGCAGATTGTGGGCGAAAACGCCGGTTTCCGAGCCATAGAGGCCGGGCGGGTTCTCGAACGTCACCGGCAGCGAGCCGGCGCCGGGGACCAGCGGTCGTGCGTCCGGCGTCGGCGGCACCAAAGTGCCGTCGGCGGCTATCATGCGATAAGGCGCCAGCGACGTAGCAGCGGCTTCGGCGTTGGCGACCGCCGCACCCTGGTTGCGCGACAGCTGCACGATGCGCCGCAGCATCTCGACGAAGCTGCCGGAGATCGGCAGCGTCGACCATGTCGCTTCCGGGGTGATGTGGAACAGAACCAGCGTGCCCTTGCCCTTCTTCAACCCGGTCACCAGCGGGGTGCCATCGGCAAGGGTTGCCCAGGTGCGTTCGACGATGTCCGGGGTCGGTTCGGCCAACACCTGCCGGCTCACCGTGACCTCGGCCGGCGGTGCGAGGTCGGCGAACGGGCCGTTCTTCGGGAATTCGGTCACCGCTTGCGGCGTTGTCCATGACAGCGCGCCGCCAAGCGAGCGCTCGCCGGTGCGCAGCCTGACCGGCAACAGATCATCGTCATTGCCGGCGGCGGCCAGCCGCGAACCGGCAAAGCGCACCAGCGTGCCGCCATTGTCGACCCAGTCGACCAGCCGCTGATGGACCTGCGGCGGAATGGTACCGATATCGGCCATGACGATCATCGCCGGTTTCTGGTCGAGAAGCTGCGGGATGGCGTCGGCGAGATCGACGCTCGACGGTTCGACCAGATCGGCGAAAGGCTGCAGCGCGCGCCTGATGTAATAGAGCGGCGACAGAAGCGGCTGCGCCTGGTCGGCCTCGGCCTGCGATAAAAGTCCGACGCGGCGGCGCTTGGAGCTTTCGTCGAGCACGCGCACCGCACCTGCCTGGCGTTCGCCGTCGAGCGCGATCGAGGCGAAGTCGTTGCGCAGTTCGAACGGCACCGCCATCGTGCCGGTGGCGGTGGTCTCACCCGGCGCGAAGGTCAGCGTCGCGTCGGCGATGCGGCGGCCCTTGTCGTCGAAGGCGCCGGCTGTGACTTGTGCCGGCGCCGGATCGCCGGGCGCGCGAATGGCGGTCAGGGCGAAGCCGTCGACCTCGTTCTCGGCGCCGGTGAGCCCAGTCAGCGCCAGCCGGTCGGAATTGGCCCAGACGACACGGGCGGCATTTTTCGACAGCAGTGTGTTGAAGGCGGCCTCGTCGCCCTTTGCCGCAAGGCCGTCGGCGAGAACGGCAACGCTGGCGCCGGGCAAGGCTTCCAGCACGCCGGCGACGCGGGCATAGACAGCGGGTCGGTCGGTCGGGATCGGCCTCGGCTTGGCGGCGCGCAGCCGGTCGAGGGCAGCCGCCGCATCGAAGGGGCCGATCTCGGCGTTCGGCTTTTCGGCCGTGAAGGCGATGACGACCGGTACGCCGTTCGAACCGGCATCGGCGATCAGCCGCTGGGCGGTGGCGACGCGCTTGCCCCAGTCGGCAGCACTCGCCCAGTCATTGTCGATGACGAGCGCCAGGGCGGCGCCCTCGGCCGGCAATTTTTCGCGCGGATTGAAAACGGGTTCGGCTAATGCCGCGACGACAAGGGCTGCCATCAACAGCCGCAGCAGCGTCAGCCACCACGGGCTCTGCTGCGGCGTTTCCTCGCGCTTCAGCACGCGAGCGAGGATCTTCAGCGGCGGAAACATTTCGGACTGCGGCTTGGGCGGTGTGAGCCTGAGCAGCCACCAGATCACCGGCAGCGCCAGCAGGCCCCACAACACCATGGGAGCGCCAAAGGAGAGCGGCAGCCAGCTCATGCGCCGGCCCTTCCCACGAATGCGCCATCGGCGGTCATCGCCATGTGGATGCGCACCAGCGCCTCGGAAGCGAGACGGTCGGTGTGGTTGACGGTATAGCTCCAGCCGAGGCGCTTGCACCAACTGGCCAGCTCCTGGCGGCGGGCGGTGTAGAGCAGGCGATATTCGTCGCCAAGCATTTCGGCGCGGCCGGCGGTCAGCTTGTCGCCGGTCTCGGGATCGGTGAATTCGGTGCGGCCGGCATAGGGAAAGGTCTCCTCCGCCGGATCGGCAACCTCGATCAGATGCGCACGCACGCCATGCCGCGCCAGCACATCGAGCCATTCCATGGTCTCCTCGACCGGGTCGAGGAAATCGCTCACGACGACGATGTCGCAGAAGCGGCGGATGGCGGACAGGTCAGGCTTTGCTGGCAGGTCCGCGGCGTGCATCAATTGCGCTGCGATGCGCTCGGCGCCGTTGCGGGCGGTGAACGGATCTGTCAGGCCAGGCCATGCGATGCGCTCGCCGCTGCGAGATAGCAATTCGGCCATGGCCAGTGCCAGCACCAGCGCGCGCGATTCCTTGGAAACGCTGGCGCCAGTCGATTTGTAGAGCATGGAGGGCGATGGGTCGGCCCAAAGCCACACCGTGTGGGCTGCTTCCCATTCGCGGTCGCGCACATAGGTGTGGTCGTCGCGGGCCGAACGGCGCCAGTCGATGCGCGAGGAATCGCCTTCGACATAGGGGCGGAACTGCCAGAAATTCTCGCCGATGCCGCGCTTGCGGCGGCCATGCCAGCCGGCAATTACCGTATTGACGATACGGCGCGCCTCGACCAGCAGGTCCGGCACCAGCGAAGCCCGCAAGCGGCCCCTGGCGAGCGCGTCGCGCGTCGCTGCCGGTGCCTGGACTTCGCCGATACGCGCCATCAGATTCCTTTGGCCAGTTTCGCTACCACGTCGCGCACGGTCGTGCCCTCGGCGCGGGCGGCAAAGGTCAGCGCCATGCGGTGCTGCAGCACCGGTTCGGCCAGCGCGCGGATGTCGTCCACCGACGGCGCCAGCCGCCCGTCATAAAGCGCGCGCGCACGGGCGCACAGCGTCAGCGCCTGGCTGGCGCGCGGGCCGGGACCCCAGGCGACATGCTTGTCGGTCTCGGCATTGCCCTGGCCGGGACGCGCCGAACGCACCAGTTTGAGGATGGCGTCAACGACGCTTTCGGGCACCGGCATACGGCGGATCAGCGTCTGGATTTCCCTCAGCCGCGCCGGCTGCAGCACGTTTTGCGCCTTGGCGTCCTCGATGCCGGTGGTCTCCAGCAGAATGCGCCGCTCGGCCTCGATTTCGGGATAAAGGATGTCGACCTGCATCAGGAAGCGGTCGAGCTGCGCTTCGGGCAGGGGATAGGTGCCTTCCTGCTCCAGCGGGTTTTGCGTCGCCAGTACATGGAAGGGCGCGGGCAGGTCGTGGCGAATGCCGGCGATGGTGACGTGATATTCCTGCATCGCCTGCAGCAGCGCCGACTGGGTGCGCGGCGAGGCGCGGTTGATCTCGTCGGCCATCAGCAATTGCGCGAAGATCGGGCCGGAGATGAAGCGGAAGGAGCGCTTGCCGGCCTCGTCCTGTTCCATCACCTCTGAGCCGAGAATGTCCGACGGCATCAGGTCGGGTGTGAACTGGATGCGGCGCGAATCGAGGCCGAGCACGACACCGAGCGTTTCGACCAGCTTGGTCTTGGCAAGGCCGGGCACGCCGACCAGCAGCGCATGGCCGCCGGCAAGCAGCGCCACCAGCGTGCGCTCGACCACCACTTCCTGGCCGAAAATGACGCGGCCGACGCCGTCGCGCACCCTGGAAATATCGGCCAGCGCCGTCTCGGCCTGGGCGATCATGTCCTTTTCGCTGATTGGGCTTTCCTTGACCATTACGCTCATGCCGCATCGATCCTTGTGCTGGAAGTACCGGCTTGCACTGTAGTGCCTTAGAATGCCGCGATTCGGCTTCGCCTGGCGCCTACGAATGAATTTAAATCACAGACTTAGGCTGACAAGCGGAACAACAGTGACTATTTCGTGACCATGACGGAACGCTCCGAACATCGCGAACACAGCCTTGCTGCCGCAACCGAGGCGCGCGGTCTCGAAGCGTTGATCTCGCGTGCGGCTCGCGCCGGCAAGGGCGCGGCGCCGGTGGAGCGCTGGAATCCCGACTTTTGCGGCGATCTCGACATGGAGATCAAACAAGACGGAACGTGGTTCTATCTCGGCACGCCGATCGGCCGCATGCCGCTGGTGCAGCTGTTTTCCAGCGTGCTGCGCAAGGACGAGGATGGCAGGACCTATCTGGTGACGCCGGTCGAACGGGTCGGCATCCGCGTCGTGGACGCGCCTTTCATCGCGGTTGAAATGGATGTTTCCGGCGCCGGCGCCGAGCAGACCATCACTTTCCGCACCAATGTCGGCGATGTCGTCGAGGCCGGACCTGGCCATCCGCTGCGCTTCGTCGACGAGAACGAGACCGGCGGCCTGAAGCCCTATGTGCTGGTGCGCGGGCGGCTGGAAGCGCTGGTGGCGCGGCCGGTGATGTACGAACTGGTCGAGCATGGCGAGGAGATCGATATCGGCGGCAAGACGATGTTTGCCGTGCGCTCGAAAGGCGAAATCTATCCGATCATGCCGGCGGAAAAACTGAAGCGGCTGAGCGCATGATGGATCAGGTGAGGCCGCCGCCGTTTTCCACAGCGGATTTTCGCGCGCGGGTCGCGGCGCAAGCTGAAGCCCATGCCGGCGACGATTATGGCGATCATCGCTTCAACCCCGGCCATCCACGGTTGACGCAGCTCAAAGCGCTGCGCGACGCCGCGGTGCTGATCCCGGTCGTCGATCATGGACGCGATGCGACCGTGCTTTTGACCAAGCGGGCGCAAAAACTGCGCAGCCATTCCGGGCAGGTGGCTTTTCCTGGCGGCACCATTGATCCCACCGATGCGACCCCGGAAGCAGCGGCCTTGCGCGAGACCTTCGAGGAGATCGGCCTCGGCCATGACCGCATCGAGATCATCGGCCGCATGCCCGATTATGTCGCCGGCAGCGGCTATCGCATCGCGCCGGTGCTGGCGATCGTCGAGCCCGGTTTTACGCTGTCGCTCAATTCCGACGAGGTCGACGCCGCCTTCGAAGTGCCGCTTTCGTTCCTGATGGATCCGGCCAACCACACCAGGGACAGCCGCATGTGGAACGACCTGGAATGGTTCTTCTACGATATGCCCTATGGCGGCCAGCGCATCTGGGGCGTCACCGCCGGCATCATCCGCACGCTCTATGAAAGGCTCTATGCTTGAGTGATCCGATATCGCTGGCGGGCAGAGCCGACTGGCTGGGTGAAAAGCATCTGCAGCGGCTGCTTGCCGTGCTGGCGCAGGGCGGCGAGGAAGCCCGCATCGCGGGCGGCGCGGTGCGCAATGCGCTGATTGGGCAGCTGGTCGCCGATATCGACGTTGCTACCACTTGCCTGCCCGAGGAAACCGTTCGCCGCGCCGAGGCGGCGGGCTTCAAGGCGGTGCCGACCGGCATCGAGCACGGCACGATCACGGTGATTGCCGGCGGCGCGCCCTATGAGGTCACCACGCTGCGCGCCGACATCGAGACCGATGGCCGCCGCGCCAAAGTGTCGTTCGGCCGCGACTGGAAGGCCGACGCCGAAAGGCGCGATTTCACCATCAACGCGCTCTATGCGGAGGCTGACGGGACGGTCGTGGACCTGGTCGGCGGCGTCGGCGATATCGAGGCACGAAGGCTGCGCTTCATTGGCGATGCCGAGCAGCGGATCCGCGAAGACTATCTGCGCATCCTGCGTTTCTTCCGCTTTTTCGCCTGGTATGGCGAGGGTCGGCCCGATGCCGAGGGATTGAAGGCCTGCGCCCGGCTCAAGGACGGTCTCGCCCATCTCTCGGCCGAACGCATCTGGTCCGAGCTGAAGAAGTTGTTATCGGCCCCAGATCCGTCGCGCGCCTTGCTGTGGATGCGCCAGGCCGGCGTGCTCACCAGCGCCCTGCCGGAAAGCGAGAAATGGGGCATCGATGCCATTCATGGGCTGACCAAGACAGAAAAGGATCTGGGCTGGGCGCCGGACCCGCTGCTCAGGCTGGAGGCGATCGTGCCGCCCGATGCGGCGAGGATGAAGACACTGGCCGAGCGGCTGAAACTTTCGACCACTGAGGCGGAGCGCCTGCGCCACTGGGCGCTGACGGCTGCCGTCGAGCCCAAGACAAGCGAAGCGGAACTGGCCAAGAAACTCTATTCCGGCGAGCGCCAGGGTTTTCTCGATCGCCTGCGGCTGTCGCTGGCGTCGGCGCGAGCGCGGGCTCTCGAGGACAATGACGCGCTGGTTCAGGCCGGCGGGTTTTCGCGCCTGCTCGCTTTTGCGCTGAAATGGGAAAAACCGGTGTTCCCGGTCAAGGGCGGCGATCTGACGGCGCTTGGCGCGTCGCCGGGGCCAATACTCGGTGCGATCCTGAAAAACCTGGAAAAGGAATGGATCGGGTCCGGCTTTGCGCTCGATCGCGACGCGCTGCTGGAGCGCGCCGCGGAAGCCTTGAAGGCCAGATAGGACTGCTCAGGCCGCGTCGCGAACTTTCTCGATGCGCGAGCGGATCGCCTCGATCATCGTCTCGCGAATGACCGTTTCGCCATGTGTCTCGCGCATATGGTCGACGGCGCGGCGCATGACCTCGGCTTCCTCACCGGCACGGGTGTGCCACTCACAGCCGGGAACCAGCGAGCCGCAATGGAATTCCTTCATGGGATTTTCTCCTTTTCCTCCTTGGAGCCTGTGCCTCTCATGGGCACACGAAGCTCCGCCATCTCTGTTCCGCGCCCTGTCACAGCAGTCGGTTTCGGGGGCGCGCACGGGGGAGTTAGCATAACACGGTTCCACGAGTTTGGTTGCCGTGGGTGCGAAAAAGGCGGAGCAGCGCTGCGCCGCCCCCTCTTGCCAGGCTAAGCCAAGGCGAGAACGTTCGGTCTTGTCCCGATCACTTCTCGATCTTGACGGACTCGGCAACCTTGTTCTTGCCGCTCATGTCCCAGGAAACGCGGACCTTTTCGCCTGCCTTCAGGCCAGGATCCTTGAAGGTCTTGGGCAGCGTAAAGGTCGATCCATCGTCCAGAACGAGGCTCATGGCCGTGCCATCATAGGTCTTAACCGTGCCCGTGGTGTGCTTGACTGCGGCAAAGGCAATCGAGCCGGAAGCGAGAAGGGCAGCGGCGGTTACCGATACAATGAGCTTTCGCATGGTAAGTACTCCTGGAAAATGCGGGCATTCGTTTGGGAAAATGCTCCGCTTCGTTAGGGGGCCGTCCGGTCGCGTCGAGTCGCGATACCCTTTCATGACGCAATTCCGGATGGAAAACCGCTACGCACTTTTCCTGAAATTGCTGTCGGGCGAACCGCCGGCGCTTCCCGACCCTGAAACGACAAATAGTCGTTCCATTTCAACTGCCTATTAGCCGAAAAAGATAATCCCGGAGCCACATTCGCTGCCCAGATTCAGGGAAGTGGACGCCATTGTGGCTCACGTTGCGCTCACAGAGAGTTTACGGCCACCTGACCTCCGGCGGCAGGCTGGACAGGATCGAGGCGACATTGCCCCCGGTCTTCAGGCCGAAAATGGTGCCGCGATCGTGAAGCAAGTTGAATTCTACGTAACGGCCGCGGCGAATGAGCTGCTCGTCGCGGTCATCATCGGTCCAGTTCTCGTTGAAATGGGCTCGAACCAGGTGGCCGTAGACGACAAGGAAAGAACGCCCGACATCCTGGACGAAGTTCAAATCGGCATTCCAGCCGCCTTTCTCCTCGCCCGAATGCAGCCAGTCGAAAAAGATGCCGCCGACGCCGCGCGGCTCGTTGCGGTGCGGCAGATAGAAATACTCGTCGCACCAGGCCTTGAATTTGGGGTGGTCGGCGATCGCAGCGTTCTTCTCGCAGGCGAACTGCATGGCTCGATGGAAGGCGACCGTGTCGGGGTGATCTTCCGTGCGGTTGCGGTCGAGCACCGGCGTCAGATCGGCGCCGCCGCCAAACCAGTGGCGCGACGTCACGACCATGCGGGTGTTCATGTGCACGGCCGGCACGTTGGGGTTCCAGGGATGCGCGATCAACGAAATGCCTGATGCCCAGAAGCTCGGGTCTTCCTCGGCGCCGGGCATCTGCTTCCTGAATTCGGGCGAGAATTCGCCATAGACGGTCGAAGTATGGACGCCGACCTTCTCGAAGACGCGGCCGCGCATCATCGACATGGCGCCGCCGCCGCCCTTGCCATGGTCTCGTTCCCACGGCGTCTTTTCGAAGCGGCCGGGCGACCATTCGGCCAGCGGACCGGTCAAGTCCTGCTCGATCTGCTCGAAGGTGGTGCAGATGCGCTCCCGCAGCGTCTCGAACCAGAGCCTGGCCTTCATTTTCTTCTGTTCGATGTCGGCTGGCAGGCCTGCCGGTATTTCTGGTCGTTCCAAAATGCTGTCTCCGGTCGCAGCCGACAAAGGACCTAGTGGAGTGAATTTGAGATTTGCACACAGCGTGGCGCAGGGCACGGCGCAAATGTCAAATTCGAAAACTCCACCAGAAACATAAACTTGCTAGTGGTCCTTGTGATTCCAACGTTCGCAACGGCGACTGGGGATTAGGAAGGCGAATGTTGGAATCGGAGCACTAGCCTTTTCCGGGCGCGATCCCTAATCTCTTAGGGGCAAGGGTCAAGTGTCATCTGGTTCGGCCCAGGAGTTCTTTCATGCGCACGCCGGCAAGACCGCCGCTGCATGGCCTGAAGAAAAGGCTCGATCGTTCACGCGCCGAGCGCGAGCGCATGCCGCGTGACGGGTTTTTGCGGGAGACCTTTGTCTTGCCGCGCCCCGATGCGCGGCTCAAAGCCAAGGAATGGTTCGAACGCTTTCCCAAGCAGGCCTACTGGACCGAGATCGAAAGCTGGTTCGAACGGCCAGGCGACGTCATCGAATTCACGATACGGCGGCTGCCTGCGGCGGATTAGAATTCCGCAAGCAGTCGCCTTGCGCCCGGCCCTTGCGCACTCAAGCGATCTTCCCTGTTTCGCAGCGGGCATTTGTCGATCGACATGCAGCCGCAGCCGATGCAGTCGGTCAGGCCGTCGCGCAGCTTCTTTAGCTGAGTGATCTTGCGATCGAGGTCGTCGCGCCAGCCGGTCGACAACAGGTTCCAGTCCTCGCGCGTCGGGGTACGGCCTTCTGGGAGCGATTCAAGTGCGGCGCCGATCTCGGCTAGCGAAATGCCGACCTCTTGGGCGATCCGGATGATTGCCACCCGCCGCAGCACGTCGCGGCCATAGCGCCGCTGGTTGCCCGACGTGCGGTGGCTGCGGATCAGCCCGCGCGCCTCGTAGAAATGCAGCGCCGACACCGCCACGCCGCTGCGCATGGCCAACTGGCCGACCGTCAATTCCTTTACCGGAGCCATCTCGATTTTCCGCTTGACCTCAACTTAAGTTGAGCTTGTAGCCAGGAAATGTCGATAGGGTAATTGAGGAGAAGGCGATGTGCGCCTGGGTGAGAATGACGCAAGACGCAACGGCCGTTGGCGATGACGACAACGCGTTGAAGGGTCTAGCCGAGCTGCCGGATGGCTTCACCGGCGACCATGGCGACGGACAGCGCGACGTTGATGCTGCGCGTGCCCGGCTGCATCGGGATCGTCAGCCGCGCATCCGCCGCCTGATGGACAGGATCCGGCACGCCGGCGGATTCGCGGCCGAACAGCAGGATGTCGCCTTGGGCGAAGCTGAAGCCCGTATAGGGGGTCGCGGCTTTGGTGGTGAGCAGCACCAGCCGGCAGGCTTGGCCCTTGCGCCAATCCTCGAAGGCGTTCCAGTCGACATGCCGGGTCAGGGCAGCCATTTCGAGGTAGTCCATCCCGGCGCGCTTGAGCGCTTTGTCGGAGAGCGGAAAGCCGGCTGGTTCGATAATGTCGACGCCAAGGCCGAGGCAGGCGGCGAAGCGCAGGATTGTTCCGGTGTTGCCGGCGATGTCAGGCTGGTAGAGGGCGATGCGGAGACGGTGGTTCATTTCCGCGTCTTTCTAATAAGTGGCAGATCGGCCACAGCGGGTGGCTGGTTTTGGAAATTGCTGGACCTGCGGGTGGCCATTTTCTGCGAAGTCGATTATACCGCACGCATTGTCAACCCGAACCGATGGAGGGGTATTTCATGATGACCATGCACATCCAGCGCCCCTCCCGTGGGCTTACCTGCCTGCTGGCGGTTTCGGTACGACGATTTACCTGATCTCTTAGATCTGATCGCACCGATTCCCGCCGAACCCAATTTTCGGCTCTCGAAGGAATCCTGCGATGTTTTTCAAACGGTCAAAGGGGCCAAGCGCCCCAGCTGAGCATGTCGCGACCGAGGCCTATCCTCGTGTCCCGACGGATGCAATCCGTGCCTCCGGCCGAAGGCCGGCGCACGACATTGCTTCGCCTTTTTATGTCTATTTTCACACGGAGGACGGACCGATGTTCGATCCCTATAAGATACCTGGTTCAAGAAGCCTGCACGAACGCAAGACGGCGACCTGGGCGTTGCTAGTCGGCGAGACCTATTCGTCGGCGGTTCATGCCGAGACGCGCCGGCGTCCGCATCGCGGCATGTTGCCGGATGTCGATTTCTCGCGTGCGGTTCCCGACCACAGCCGGCCGTCGCTGGTGCGCCGGATCATCCGGCTGATCCGGCCGGGCGCGAAAAACCGGACTGGCGGCGGCGTGCCGTCAGCTCAGTCGAAGGCTTCTGTCGGTGAAAGGCCCGCAAGTCCCTATATTGCGCGAAGCAGGACCGATGGCCCGGGTGATTCCGGGCCGTCAGTCCCCGCCGACGTACGGTCTGGGGACGCGGAGCGCCCCGGGGATTTTTCCCGCGCCGCATGAGCGGACAACAGTTTTGTGAGCATCACTATGTTTAGCTGGTTTGAAAGAAGGCTCGATCCGTTCCCCGCAGCGGAACCGGTCGAGCCGCCGAAGACGCTGGTTGCCTTCTGCGTGCATTATACGCGCGGCGCCTGGCCATACATCATCGTCGACGCGGTGCTGGTGACGGCGATTGCCATCGCGGAAGTGTGGATGTTCGGCTTCATGGGCCACATCGTCGACTGGCTGTCCGGGCAGAACCGCGAAACCTTCCTGCAGACCGAGAGCTGGAAGCTTGCCGGCATGGCCTTCGTCGTGCTGTTCGCGCTGCCGGGTACGGTATGGCTGCATTCTTTGCTCAACCAGCAGACGCTGATGGGCAACTACCCCATGCGCATCCGATGGCAGGTGCATCGTTATCTCTTGAAGCAGTCGATGAGCTTCTACCAGGACGAATTTGCCGGCCGCATCGCCACCAAGCTGATGCAGACGGCACTCGCCGTGCGCGAATGCGTCATCAAGGTGATCGAGGTGCTCAATTACGTCATCGTCTATTTCCTCGGCATGCTGTTCATCGTCGGCTCGGCCGACTTGCGGCTGGCGGCACCTCTCGGCGTCTGGCTGCTCGGCTATATCGGGTTGTTGCGCTATATCATCCCGAAGCTGGGCAAGGTCGGCGAGGCGCAGGCCAATGCGCGCTCGACGATGACCGGCCGCGTCGTCGACAGCTACACCAACATCCAGACGGTCAAGTTGTTTTCCCATGCACGGCGCGAAGCAACGTTCGCCAAAGAAGGCATGGCAGGCTTCCTCGACACGGTCTACCGGTCGATGCGGCTGGTGACGGTGCTTTACGGGCTGCTCTATATCCTCAATGCGCTGCTCCTGTTTTCGGTGACGGCGCTGGCGCTGTGGCTGTGGCTCGGCCAGGCGGTGACGATCGGCGCCGTCGCCGTGGTCATCGGCCTCGTGCTCCGTATGTGGGGCATGTCGCAGTGGATCATGTGGGAAATGTCGAGCCTGTTCGAGAACATCGGCACGGTGCAAGACGGCATCGCCTCGATCTCGCTGCCGCGCCTGGTCGAAGACCGGCCGGGGGCGAAGCACATTGCCGTCACCAAGGGCGAGATCCGCTTCGACGACATTCGTTTCCACTATGGCAAGCAGAAGGGCGTCATCGAGAACCTGTCGCTGACGGTGAAGCCCGGCGAGAAAGTCGGCATTGTCGGGCGCTCGGGTGCGGGCAAGTCGACGCTGGTCAATCTCCTGTTGCGGTTCTACGACCTCGAGAACGGCCGGATCCTGATCGACGGCCAGGAGATCGCTTCGGTGACGCAGGATTCGCTGCGCGCGCAGATCGGCATGGTGACGCAGGACACTTCGCTGCTGCATCGTTCGGTGCGCGACAACATCCTTTACGGGCGGCCCGATGCGACGGAGGAAATGCTTGTCGAGGCAGCCGGGCGGGCCGAGGCGCTGGAGTTTATCGGCAGGCTTTCGGATCACACCGGACGTAAAGGGCTCGATGCTCATGTCGGCGACCGCGGCGTCAAATTGTCCGGCGGCCAGCGGCAACGCATCGCCATTGCTCGCGTTATGTTGAAGGACGCACCGATACTTATCCTTGACGAAGCGACGTCGGCGCTGGATTCCGAAGCCGAGGCCGCCATCCAGGAGAATCTCTACAAGCTCATGCAAGGCAAGACCGTCATCGCCATTGCGCACCGGCTGTCGACCATCGCGGCGATGGACAGGCTCGTCGTCCTCGACAAGGGCCGTGTCATCGAGGAAGGGTCGCACGAGGAACTCGTTGCCAGCGGCGGGCTCTACGCGCAGCTCTGGCAGCGCCAGTCGGGCGGGTTCCTGCTCGACGACGGTCCGGTCGATGCCGCCAATGACGCCGTTGCCAACGACATCGGCGTGAAGGGTGAAGCCGCAGAGTGATGACGTCAGCATGATGACAGCCGTCTATCGCTGGTTCGAGGACTGGGTCTATCCGTTCAGGGAGCCGGCGGACCTTCGGCCACCGCCAAGCGTCGGCGGCTTCCTCTGGCACTATGTCGGCCAGGCGAAGTTCGCCTTCTTCGCCATGCTGGTCATCGGCGGCATCGCGCCGCTGATCGAGGCCGGGCTTTTCTACTTCGTCGGGCGGCTGGTCGATATTCTCGACCAGCTTCCCGGTGAACGCAGCTGGGACGCGCTGTGGACCGCCGCCGGGCCTGAGCTTGTTTTCATGATCGCAGTGGTGCTGGTCATCCGCACCGTCGTCGTCGGCCTGTCGGCGCTGGTCAACGAACAGACGATCACGCCGGGCTTCTACAATCTGGTGCGCTGGCAGGCACACCGGCATGTGTCGCGGCAGTCCTACACTTTCTTCCAGAACGATTTCGCCGGCCGTATCGCGACAAAAGTCTGGCAGGCGGGGCAGGCGACCGGCGACCTGATGGAGAGCTTCATCGAGGTCATCTGGTTCATGCTCATCTATACGGTGACGACCTTGGCGCTGGTCGCCGGGCTGGATCTGCGCCTGGCCGTGCTGGTGGTGATCTGGATCCTCGCTTTCGCCTGGCTGGCCAAGCTCTATCTGCCCTCGATCCGCAGGCATGCCGAGGCGACGGCTGAAGCGGGCTCGATGATCAATGGGCGCATCATCGATTCCTATTCCAACGTGCAGACGCTGAAGCTGTTCTCGGCCGACGGCGACGACCGCTACATCAAGAACGGCTTCGACATCTATCTCGATGCACTACGGCCCTTCACCCGCCGGCTGACCGGCGTGCGAATGGCGCTGACGACGCTGTCGGGCATCATGATCACCGCGATTGGCTGCTTTGCCGTCTATCTCTGGGTCGAAGGGTCGATCACTGTCGGCGCCGTCGCCTTCACGCTGTCCCTGGTGCTACGGCTCAACATGCTGCTCGGGCGCGTGATGATGCAGCTCAACGGCATTTTGCGAAACCTCGGCGTGCTGGAAAACTCCAAGGCGCTGATCTCGCAGCCGCTTGGCCTTGTCGATGCGCCGGATGCGAAAGAGCTTGTCGTCGCCGGCGGCCGCATCGAGGTGAAGAATGTCGAGTTCCACTACGGCAAGGGTTTTGGCGTGCTGAATGGCATCGACCTTGTGGTCAAGCCTGGCGAGAAGGTCGGGCTGGTCGGGCCGTCCGGTGCGGGCAAGACGACCTTAGCCAATCTCATCCTGCGCCTCTACGACCTCGAGAGCGGGAAAATCCTGATCGACGGGCAAGACGTCGCCGAGGTGACGCAGAACTCGCTGCGCGCCAATATCGGCGTGGTCAGCCAGGACACGGCGCTGTTCCACCGCTCGCTGCGCGACAACATCAAGCTCGGCATGCCGGACGCGACCGACGCCGAGGTGATCGCGGCGGCGAAGAAGGCCGAGGCGCACGAGTTCATATTGGGCCTGCGCGACAACCGGGACCGTACCGGCTACGAGGCTTTTGTCGGCGAGCGCGGCGTGAAACTGTCGGGCGGCCAGCGCCAGCGCGTCGCGATCGCCCGCGTCTTCCTCAAGGATGCGCCGAACCTGATCCTCGACGAGGCGACCTCGGCGCTCGATTCCGACATCGAGGCGGCGATCCAGGAGAATCTCGCCAGCCTGATGGAGAACAAGACTGTCATCGCCATCGCTCATCGGCTGTCGACCATCGCCGCGCTCGACCGTCTTGTGGTGCTGGACGGAGGCCGCATCGTCGAACAGGGCACGCATGACGAGCTGGTGGCGCTCGACGGGCTCTATGCGCGGCTGTGGAAGCGGCAGTCCGGCGGCTTCCTCTACCACGAGGAAAGCGTGCTGGAAGAGACACGGCCGGCGGAGTAGGGCATGGCAGCGTCGCCTGATATCGGCTACGTCCTCAAGCGGCTGCGGCCAACCGCGCCGGCCTTCGACGCGCTGAAGGAGGAGAGCCGGCTGGAGGGCTACTGGATGCTGGTGCGGCTGGCGGATGGCTGGGCGGGCGGCCGCAACAAGTTCCTGAAACGAGGCGAGGCGCTGTTTGGTGCATGGCATGGCCGAGAACTCGCTGGTGTGTGCGGGTTGAACATCGATCCTTATTTCGAAGGCCGGGACCACGGCCGGGTCAGGCACCTGTTCGTCAGCGCGCGTCACCGCCGCAGCGGCATTGGCCGCATGCTGGTCGAGACCGTCATTGACAGGGCACGTCAGCATTTTGCCGTGCTGAACACCCGCGCGCCACAAGAAGCCTTTGGGTTCTATGAACGGCTTGGCTTCCAGCCGGTGGTGGGCGAAGAATTCGTCACGCACCGCATGATGCTCTCTCAAGACAGAAAAGGAGGCTGAGATGTCACTGCGTCCGCCATCCCTAGGCGCCTCGGCTGCCGAAGCCGCGTTCGACGCGCTTGGCCATGAGATACTGGCTGAAAAGGCCGCAGCGCTCGGCCGTGCCGGCCAACGGGTCGAGGAAACGCTGGCCAAGCTCCGTCAGAACAACGACGACAAGGAGCAGCGACCGCGGCTGCTCAAGGAGGCTGCCGCAGCGGTGCACGCCTATTTCATCCAGCGTGAACTCTGCGGCCTGCGCCGGCATGAGTCGGTCATCCGCGAATACGATATCCCAAGGGCCGTGCTGGTCAGGCTCGGTGCAAGCTAGAGGTCATCAGCCGGCAACATTCATTCCAGCCATTCGGTGATGAAGCTGCCGTTTTCGTGGATGTCGGTCGTTTCGAGCGGGCCTGGGCCAAGATTGGTGAATTTGTGCGGCGTATCGGGCGGCACGATCAGGATCTGGCCGGCCGTGGCCTCGATCTGCTGGTCGCCGATCGTGAACAGGCCGGTGCCTTGCCGGATGATGAATATCTCACAATAGGGATGCGTGTGCAGGCGCGGGCCGCCGCCAATCTCTTCCTGATAGTTGAAAATCAGGCAGGAGTTGGAGCCGTAGGCGCCGCATTGCAGTTCGCCCTGCCAGCGGCCGGGCGTCCTGGTCCAGGTCTCGCGGTCGATGATGTGTGCCATAGCCTCTAACCCTTCGTCGGTATCCAGGGGTTGAAAAGCTTCACGCCGGTGCCTTCAAAATCCTTGGTGTTGCGGGTCACGACTGTCAAGTTTTTGACGAGCGCGGTAGCGGCTATGAGGGCGTCGCGCTCCGGCTTTGGATCGGGAACGTGGAGGTTTGCGCAACGCAGGACAACAGCCGTGTCTATGCTCAATATCCGGTCGTCAAACTGTGGAATGAGTGTCTGATCCAACCACTCACGGTACATGGTGGCCTGGCGAGTATCCTTCCTCGACAAGAGCAATGTTCCGATTTCGAGTTCCAGGATCGAAATGACCGACATGAAAAAGCTGGCGATGTCGTGGGTCTCTGACCAGGCCAAAACGTTGCGATCGGCCTTGTCCCGACGACGCAGATTCGAAACGACATTGGTGTCAAGAATGAACATCAGTCGAGTTCGGGAATCTTGAAAAACGGTCCTTCCAGGCGAGGTGGTTCCCAGTCGAAATCTGCTTCGGGGCGATCATCGGCAATCGCGTCCGCGAGGCTTCTCGGCTTCTTCTCTAAACGCTGATATTCCTCCATCGACATCAGCACATGGGAGGGCTTGCCGCGGTCGGTAATGATGACCGGCCCGTTCTTGGCTGCCCGTTTGGCATGCGCCGTGTCCTGGTTGAATTCACGGCTCGACATGATGGTTATCGTCTTCGTCGAGATATTCATATCAACACCTCCATCCGGAAGATGTAGACATATTGCTACATTCGGCCAAGCTCGTCAAATTTCTCTTCGTGCGGAACGCCCGCGACAATCTGCCCTTGTGGCCTCAGCCCGCTGGACAAAAACGGGCTTCACGCATAAACCGAAATCCAAATGCCGGAGGAATTCGCTAGCTTGTTCGCCATGCGCTGTCGGGCCGGCGCGATGGAGCGGGGACAAAGCTCGGCCGCCGGCTCGGAAGAGGCGAAAGGATCAGGCACCCGTGAGCGCAACCGACACCCAGGATCCCAACCGTCGTGATTTTCTCTACGTCGCCACCGGCATGGCCGCAGTGGTTGGCGCAGGTGCCGTCGCCTGGCCGTTCATCGACCAGATGCGCCCCGATGCCTCGACGCTGGCGCTGGCCTCGGTCGAGGTCGATGTCGCCTCGCTGACGCCTGGCATGTCGCTGATCGTCAAATGGCGCGGCAAGCCGGTCGTGGTGCGCAATCGCACCGAGCAGGAGATGAAGGACGGCGAAGCCGTGAACCTTGCCGATCTCAAGGATCCTATTGCCCGCAACGCCAATCTGCCCGCCGATGCGCCGGCGACCGACGCCAACCGCACCACGCCCGGCAAGGAAGCCTGGATGGTGATGGTGCAGGTCTGCACGCATCTGGGGTGCATTCCGCTTGGCCAGGAAGGCGATTTCGGCGGCTGGTTCTGCCCGTGCCACGGTTCGGTGTACGATACCGCCGGCCGCATCCGCAAAGGCCCGGCGCCGGAAAACATGGCCGTGCCGGTATTCAAGTTCATTTCCGATACCAAAATCCTTATCGGTTGAGGCAGGGGATAATTCGATGAGCGAGGGACACTCGACCTATACGCCCAAGACCGGTATCGAACGCTGGTTCGACGCCCGCATGCCGCTGCCGCGCATGGTCTATGACAGCTTCATCGCCTATCCGGTGCCGCGCAACCTTAACTATGCGTGGACCTTCGGCGGCATCCTCACGATCATGCTGGTGGCGCAGATCCTGACCGGTATCGTGCTGGCCATGCACTATACCGCCGACACCAACCTCGCCTTCAATTCGGTCGAGAAGATCATGCGCGACGTCAATTCGGGCTGGCTGTTGCGCTACATGCATTCCAACGGCGCCTCGTTCTTCTTCGTCGCCGTCTACATCCACATCTTCCGCGGGCTTTATTACGGCTCCTACAAGGCGCCGCGCGAGCTGCTGTGGATCCTCGGCTGCATCATCTATCTGCTGATGATGGCGACCGGCTTCATGGGCTATGTGCTGCCTTGGGGTCAGATGAGCTTCTGGGGCGCCACCGTCATCACCGGCTTCTTCAGCGCCATTCCGCTGGTCGGCAACTGGATCCAGGAACTGCTGCTCGGCGGTTTCGCCGTCGACAACCCGACGCTCAACCGCTTCTTTGCGCTGCACTATTTGCTGCCGTTCATGATCGCCGGCGTCGTCGTGCTGCACGTCTGGGCGCTGCACGTGGTCGGCCAGTCGAACCCGACCGGCATCGAGGTGAAATCGAAGACCGACACCGTTGCCTTTACGCCCTATGCGACCATCAAGGATGCATTCGGCATGATCGTGTTCCTGTTCTTCTTCGCCTATTTCGTCTTCTACCTGCCGAACTTTCTCGGCCATCCGGACAATTACACGATCGCCAACCCGCTGAAGACGCCGGCCCACATCGTGCCGGAATGGTACTTCCTGCCGTTCTACGCGATCCTGCGCGCGATCACCTTCAACATCGGGCCGATCAACTCCAAGCTCGGTGGCGTGCTGTGCATGTTCGGCGCCATCGTCATGCTGTTCCTGGTGCCGTGGCTCGACACCTCCAAGGTGCGCTCGGCGGTCTACCGGCCCTGGTACAAGCTGTTCTTCTGGCTGTTCGTCGCCGACGCTGTCCTGCTTGGCTGGCTTGGCTCGCAGCCGGCGGAAGGCGGCGGTCTGTTGACCCTCCTGATAGGTGAGGTCTCGGGCAACTACGTTGGCTACGCTCAAGCGGCGACACTGTTCTACTTCGCCTTCTTCCTCGTCATCCTGCCGGTGCTTGGCCTGATCGAGACGCCACGCAGACTGCCGAATTCGATCACCGAGGCGGTGCTGGAGAAGAACAAGGGTGCCGGAGGGGGACATCCGGCCGGTGCGACCGCGGCGCCGGAAACCAAAGGCTGAGTGAGAATCTAAGGGGATTTGGCATGAAAAAGATTCTCACCTCGCTCGCCCTGCTAGGCGTGTTTGCCGCTGGCATCGGAGCCGTCGGCAGTGTGGCGATCGCCGCTGAAGAGGCGCACAACGCGGCGGCACCGACGCATTTCCCGATCCACGAGCCGAAGGAGATGGACTGGACTTTTGCCGGGCCGTTCGGCACCTACGACAAGGCGCAGCTGCAGCGTGGCCTGAAGGTCTACAAGGAAGTCTGCTCGGCCTGCCACTCGATGAATTTGGTGGCGTTCCGCACGCTGGAGGACCTCGGCTATTCGGAAGCGCAGATCAAGTCGCTGTCGGCCGAGTACACCATCCATGATGGACCCAACGATGCCGGCGACATGTTCGACCGGCCGGGCAAGCCGTCAGACCATTTCCCGGCGCCGTTCGCCAATGAGGAGGCGGCTGCCGCTTCCAACGGCGGCGCTGCCCCACCGGATATGTCGCTGCTGGCCAAGGCGCGCGGCGTCGAGCGCGGCTTCCCGCGCTTCGTCTTCGACATCTTCACGCAATATGCGCAGGGCGGCCCGGACTACATCCATTCGCTGCTGACCGGCTACGACGAGACGCCACCTGCCGGCATGGTGATCCCCGAAGGCACCCACTATAATCCATACTTCATGTCCGGCGTGTCGCTGAAGATGCCCAAGCCGCTCTCCGACGGCCAGGTGACCTACGATGACGGTTCGCCGCAGACGATCGACCAGTATTCGCGCGACGTCTCGGCGTTCCTGATGTGGGCGGCCGAGCCGCATATGGAAGACCGCAAGAAGACCGGCTTCCGCGTGCTGGTGTTTCTGCTTCTGTTCGGGGCGCTGATGTATCTGACCAAGCGCAAGGTGTGGGAAGGCGTGGCGCACTAAGCCGCATCTTATTCCTCGGAAATGGAAAGGGCGTCTTCGGACGCCCTTTTTGCTTGCCAAACCGGACATGGTTCGCATCTTGGCGCAGCAGCCGTCCAGTAAGAAGTCCGTTGGCACGCCGCCATGCGATTGGTATTGCACGCGCGCCCGGCGGATCGCCGGCTAAAGGGGCATTTGGGATCGATGATGCGGCTACGCGACTGTCACAACTTTTCCGATTTCCGGCGCATGGCCCAGCAGCGGTTGCCGGGGCCAATCTTCAACTACATCGATGGCGCGGCCGACGATGAGGTCACCTACCGCCGCAACACCGAGAGCTTCGAGCGCTGCGACCTCGTTCCCAACGTGCTGCGCGGGGTAAGCGAGATCGACATGTCGGTGACGGTGATGGGCCAGAAGCTGGCCATGCCCGTCTATTGCTCGCCGACCGCCTTGCAGCGGCTGTTCCATCATCAAGGCGAGCGCGCGGTGGCCAAGGCTTCGGCCAAATTCGGCACGATGTTCGGCGTGTCCTCGCTCGGCACTGTCAGTCTTGAGGAAGCGCGCAAGATCAGCAGCAGCCCGCAGGTCTACCAGTTCTATTTCCACCGGGATCGCGGCCTCAACCGGGCGATGATGCAGCGGGCGAAAGCGGTTGGAGTCGAAGTGATGATGCTGACCGTCGACAGCATCACCGGAGGCAACCGCGAGCGCGACAAGCGCACCGGCTTTGCCATCCCCTTCAAGCTCAACCTTGCCGGCATGCTGCAGTTCGCGCTGAAGCCGGGCTGGGCGATCAACTATTTCACCCATGAGGGGTTCAAGCTGCCGCAGCTCGACGAGCATGTCGACATGGGCGGCGGCACGATGTCGATCAGCCGCTACTTCACCGAGATGCTCGATCCGTCGATGACCTGGGACGATGTTGCCGAGATGGTCAGACTGTGGGGAGGTCCGTTCTGTCTCAAGGGCGTCATGTCCGTGGAGGATGCCAAGCGCGCCGTCGAGATCGGCTGCAGCGGCATTGTGCTGTCCAACCATGGCGGCCGGCAGCTGGACGGCTCGCGGGCGGCGTTCGACCAACTGGCCGAGATCGTCGATGCCGTCGGCGACAGAATAGACGTCATCATGGATGGCGGCGTGCAGCGCGGCACCCATGTGCTGAAGGCGCTGTCGCTCGGCGCCAAGGCTGTTGGCGTCGGCCGCTACTATCTGTTCCCCTTGGCGGCGGCCGGACAGCCGGGCGTCGAGCGGGCGCTGGAGCAGATGCGGGTCGAGATCGAGCGCGGCATGAAGCTGATGGGCTGCAGTTCGATCGAACAATTGTCGCGCAACAACCTCCGTTTCAGGTAATCTCGACCCATGAAATCCTCGCTCGAAGACACGCTGCTCGCCGCGATCCGCACCATTCCGGACTACCCCAAGCCCGGCATCCTGTTTCGCGACATCACCACTTTGCTCGGCAATGCGCGCGCCTTCCGCCGCGCCATCGACGAGCTGGTGCATCCCTATGCCGGGCAGAAGATCGACAAGATCGCCGGCATCGAGGCACGCGGCTTCATTCTCGGCGGTGCGGTCGCGCACCAGCTTTCGGCCGGTTTCGTGCCGATCCGGAAGAAGGGCAAGCTGCCTTACGAGACGGTACGCGTCGCCTACAGCCTGGAGTACGGGCTGGACGAGATGGAGATGCACAAGGACGGCGTTGCGCCGGGCGAGAAGGTGATCCTGGTTGACGACCTGATAGCGACCGGCGGCACGGCGGAGGCGGCGGTCAAGCTGCTAAGGCAGATCGGCGCCGATATTCTTGCCGCGTGCTTCGTCATCGACCTGCCGGATCTCGGCGGACGGGCGAAGCTCGAAGCGCTGGGCGTGCCGGTGCGGACGTTGATCGGGTTTGAGGGGCATTAGTGAATAGTGAACAGTGAATAGTGAATGTCAGCGTTCAATGACAGGCGCTAGGCTTACTCACACACTCTGATATTGAATACTCACTACTCACTACTCACTACTCACTACTCACTACTCACCATTCACTACCCAGCCTTCACCAGCACCGCGCTGTCGAACTCCAGCACCTTGTCGCCCGTCGAATCGAATCCTTCCGAGCGCAGCGCGAGCAGCCGCCAGCCGGGGCGATTGGCCAGCGGGCGGTGGGAGACGGCCGTGCGGGTGAAGGTGACGGTTTCGCCGGCATAGACCGGCTTTGGCCATTTCAGGTTCCTGAAGCCGGGGGAGGGGCCGAATTCTGGTACCGGGCCGGGTCCGGTCCATTGAGAAGCGTCCATAGGATTTTTGAGATTGAGCTTCATCCAGGTGGCCGCGGTGTGCCAGCCTGAGGCGCAGAGGCGGCCGAACACGCTTTTCTTCGCCGCCTCCTCGTCGACATGAAAGACCTGTGGATCGTATTTGCAGGCGAACGCCTTGATCGCCTCGGTTTCGAATGTGTGCGAACCGAGGTTGATGGTATCGCCGATGCGGAAGAACGCGTCGAGGCTCATGCGCCGGCCTCGCGGGTCAAGAACATGACAGTGTTCTCAAGTTCGAAGACGCTTTCACCGCGCTGGTTGAACAGTTCGCTGCGCAAGGTGACGAGGCCGAGTTGAGGCCTGGATTTCGACAGGCGCCTGGCAAGCACGCTGGTGCTGCCGGCCAGTGTGTCGCCGGCCAGCACCGGCTTCTTCCATTTGACCTGGTCGATGCCGGGCGCGCCTTGCGCGGTCGAGTCGAGCAGGAAGGCGTCGCACAGCATGCGCATGAAGATCGCGCAGGTGTGCCAGCCGGAGGCGGCCAAGCCGCCAAGGATGCTGGCCTTGCCGGCGGCTTCGTCGAGATGCATCGGCTGCGGGTCGAATTCGGTGGCGAATTCGATGATTTCGGCCGCACTCACCTGCTTGGCGCCGAGGTCGATCGATGCGCCCTCGGTGAAATCCTCGTAGGCCCAGCTTTTTGCGGTCATGATCCCAATCCGGTTGTACGATCACCGGGCATCCGGATGCCGTCCGGGCGGCGTTTGGTCAAGCGAATTCTATTGGGCCTACAACCAGCCGCGGCGGCGGAAATACCAGAACGGCAGGATCGCCGACAGGATCATCAGGCCGATGGCGAAGGGATAGCCGAGCTCCCATTTCAGCTCCGGGATGACGTCGAAATTCATGCCGTAGATCGAAGCCACCAGCGTCGGCGGCAGGAAGATGACGGCGGCGACCGAGAAGATCTTGATTATGGCGTTCTGCTCGATCGAGATCATGCCGAGCGTCGCGTCGAGCAGGAACGAGATCTTCTGCGACAGGAAGGTGGCGTGGTCGGCGAGCGACAGCACGTCGCGCGATACTGTCTTGATGCGGGCGCGGACGTCCTTGCTCATCTTGATCTGGGTCGCGACATGGGCAAGGAAGCCGGTGAGGCGCTGCAGCGAGATAAGGCTGTCGCGGATCGAGGAGGCAATGTCCTCCTTGCGGCCGATGGCCTTGAGCAGTTCCTGGAAGTCGCGATTGCGCTTGTTCACCTTGGTCGACCGCGCTTCGAAGATATCGCGCGAGATCGTCTCGATGTCACGGCCGGCGCGTTCGAGAATATCGGCTAGGCGATCGACGATCGCCTCCAGCAGGCCGATCAGGATGGTGTTGCCGGTGGTGCAGCCTGTCGCCACCTTCTCGGCGCGCAGGGGAAAGGTCTTGAACGCCTTCGGCTCATGATAGCGGATGGTGACCAGTCTCGGGCCGGCAAGCACAAAGGTAACCGGTGACATCAAGGGATCATCGATTTCGGTCTGCGCCGGCAAGGTGGCGGTCATGAAGTAGGCGCCGTCCTCGATGTAGAGGCGGCTCGAAATCTCGATCTCCTCCATCTCCTCGCGCGTCGGGATGGCAACGCCGAGCCAGGTCTCGATCGTCGTTTCTTCTTCCTTGGTCGGGTTGAGAAGGTCGGCCAGACGACCTGATCGCCATTGGCCACGAGATCGTCGGCGAGGCGCAGGCGATCATTGTCGACGACGAAGGCCTTGATCATCGCCGGTCTCCGTTGGTTGAGCCCAAGGTTTCGTTTAATAGCGATGGGTCTTGCACGCGCCGCCGTTCCCACGGGGACGGCCAAGTCGCATGCAAACGGCCATAGACCCGGTGCCAAGGGCAGTCAAGCGAAGCGGCATGCCGGCTCCTCCACTTGACGAAGCCGTGATCGGTCGCCGTCAGCGCGCCAGCCGCGGCGCCTCAGGTGTTGAACTTGAACAGCAGGACATCGCCATCCTGGACGACATATTCCTTGCCTTCGTCGCGCGCCTTGCCGGCCTCCTTGGCCGCCACTTCGCCGCCCAGCGTGACGTAGTCGTTATAGGCGATGGTCTGGGCGCGGATGAAGCCGCGCTCGAAGTCGGTGTGGATGACGCCGGCGGCCTGCGGGGCCTTGTCGCCCTTGTGGATGGTCCAGGCGCGCGTCTCTTTCGGCCCGGCGGTGAAATAGGTGATGAGATGCAACAGATCATAGCCGGCGCGGATGACCTTGTTGAGGCCGGGTTCGTCGAGACCGAGCGACGACAGGAACTCCATCTCTTCTTCGTCCGAGAGCTGGGCGACTTCGGCCTCGATCGCGGCCGAGATTACGACGGTGCCGGCGCCCTGCGCTGTCGCCATCTTTTCCACGGCCTTGGTGTGCTCGTTGCCGGTGGCGGCGTCGGCTTCGGCGACGTTGCAGACATAGAGCACGGGGTGCGAGGTCAAGAGGTTCAGTCCCTGCAGGATGCGCAAATCCTCGGCTGAAATGCCCTTGAGCAGGATGCGGGTCGGCTTGCCGGCCTGCAGCAGCTCGAGCGCTGCCTCCATCATCGGCAGCACGGTGGTTGCTTCCTTGTCCTTGCTGCCGGCGCGCTTGCGGAACTGCACGATGCGGCGCTCGAGGCTGTCGAGGTCGGCGAGCATCAACTCGGTCTCGACTGTATCGGCGTCGGCGACAGGGTCGATCTTGCCCTCGACATGGGTGATGTCGTCATCCTCGAAGCAGCGCAGCACGTGGACGATGGCGTCGACCTCGCGGATGTTGGCGAGGAACTGGTTGCCCAGCCCTTCGCCCTTGGAGGCGCCGCGCACCAGGCCGGCAATGTCGACGAAGGAGATGCGGGTCGGGATGATCTCCTTAGACTTGGCGATTGCGGCGATCTTCTGCAGCCGCGGATCGGGCACCGCCACCTCGCCGGTGTTCGGTTCGATGGTGCAGAACGGATAGTTGGCGGCCTGCGCCGCCGCCGTCCTGGTCAACGCGTTGAAAAGCGTCGACTTGCCGACGTTGGGCAAGCCAACGATGCCGCATTTGAAACCCATGTGTCCGGTCCTATCGGGAAACTAGAAATTTGATGAGGGCTATGGGCGATAGGGGTGAGCAACGTCAAGCCCCGCAGTCCCGATCCTATCGACGCTCAGTCCTTCTTGCCGAACAGTTTCTTCAGCATGGCGGCCATAGGGCCGCTTTCCGGCAGCTTGGCCGGCGCCTGCTGTGGCCGTGCCTGGCGGATGTGGCTTTGAGCCTTTGGACCTTCAGCCTTCGGCGCCTTGGGCGGCGGCCGGTCGTCGTCGCTGGTCGGCACCAGCTTGTCACGCAGGGCCAGAGTAATGCGGTTCATGAAGGAACTGTCGTCGCCCTTGGCCAGCAGCCCGGCATCGTCGGCGATGGTGTCGAGCAGCACGTCCAGCCACTCGCGATCGGCCTTGGC
Source organism: Mesorhizobium sp. M0772 (assembly GCF_040320135.1). Classification (NCBI taxonomy): domain Bacteria; kingdom Pseudomonadati; phylum Pseudomonadota; class Alphaproteobacteria; order Hyphomicrobiales; family Phyllobacteriaceae; genus Mesorhizobium; species Mesorhizobium sp. M0772. The sequence goes on from NZ_JAMYPB010000001.1 coordinate 182,345, forward strand.
GAAGTCGCCGAGAACATGGCCATGCACCATTTCCCGGACGCCGGGGTGTCCGACGCCGATGCGCACGCGTCGAAAATTCTTGCCGACATGCTGGTCGAGCGAGCGGATGCCGTTGTGGCCGCCGGCGCCGCCGCCGACCTTGACCCGCAATTTGCCGGCCGGCAGGTCGATCTCGTCGTAGAAGACGGTCAGCGCCTCGGGGCCGAGCTTGTAGAAGCGCAGGGCTTCGCCGACCGGCTGTCCCGACAGGTTCATGAAGGTCTGCGGTTTGATCAGGAGAATCTTTTCGCCGGCAATCGTGCCTTCGGCGATCAGGCCCTGGAACTTCTTCGACCAGGGCGAAAACGAATGGCGGCGGGCAATTGCGTCCGCCGCCATGAAGCCGACATTGTGCCGGTTATCAGCGTATTTCGCGCCCGGATTGCCGAGGCCTGCAAAGACAAGCATCGTCTGCTCCGGGCTCGAAAATTACTTCTCTTCGGCAGCAGGAGCCGCCGCTTCGGGGGCTGCCGCTTCCGCCGTCTCTTCCGTCTCCGGCTTCATCGCCGAGGAGCCGGCAATGGTCGCGATGGTGAAGTCGCGGTCGGAGATCACCGGCTTGACGCCGGCCGGCAGGGTTACCGCCGAGATGTGGATCGAATCGCCAATGTCGGCGCCGGTGAGATCGACGGTGATGAATTCCGGGATCGCATTGGCCGGGCAGTGGAACTCGACTTCATGACGCACGATGTTGAGCACGCCGCCGCGCTTGATGCCGGGCGACTTGTCTTCATTGATGAAGTGGACAGGCACGTCGACGTTGACCTCGGTGTCCTTGCCGATGCGCAGGAAGTCGACATGGACCGGGAAATCCTTGACCGGGTCGAGCTGGAAATCCTTGGGCAGAACCTGGATTTTCTTGCCGTCGACATCGATCGTGGCGATCGTGGTCAAAAACCCGCCGCCATGGATTTTGTAGAAGACGTCCTTGTAGTTCAGCGCAATCGCCAGGGGAGGCTGTCTGTCGCCGTAGATAACTGCAGGCACTTTACCGTTGCGGCGAACTGCACGGGCGGACCCCTTACCGACCTGTTCGCGCGCTTCGGCCTTGAGCTCGTAAGTATCGTGGCTCATGGCATTTCCTTTCGCGTTTTATGGAGCGTTTGCGGTGGCAGTGTGCCTGGACCGTAAACGTCGAAAGCCGCCAGGCCTGGATGTCCGAATGCCAGAAACCGCATACGCGGAGCTTTGTTCGGGATCACAAGGGAAGGCAGCCTTCCGCCGCGTTGCCTCCAAGGGTGTCTACGCGGGTGGCGGCTCTATAGCGGAAGGCGGGCAGGCGTGCAAGCCATGGCGGGCAAGGGCGGCCGATGCCTGCGTTGGGCGCGCCGCATTGCGCTCAGGCCGGCAGGTCGGTGGGCGGATTTGATCCGTTTCCCTTGGCGCCACCGAGCGTGGACAGAGCGCTCAGCAGTTTCGTCCGGTCCTTGCCGATCATGAGCACGCCGCTGTCGGGCGCCAGCAGCGCCGAGAACGGAAGCATGGCAGCGCCGATCGAGGAGGCCTCAGGGCCGAATTGCCCCGGCACGATCTCCGGCGCCACGATGCCGATGGCGCTGGCCTGGTTGAACTGGGCCTGCACCCTTGCCAGCAGTTCGAGATGGATCGGCCTGGGCAGGATCGAGTCGAGAACGATGGCCTCGATGTCGATGATGGAGGTGATGGCGATGATCGCCTCGACCAGCGCGCTCGCACAATCGTCGATCCATTCGAACAGCGGCACGCGCGCTTCGGCTGGCAACGGATCGAGTTCCCGCACACGATTAATCACCACGCCGCGCGACCTCAGGTGATTGACCAGCACATAGATCGAGGCGCGATGCAGCAGGCTCTGGTAGCGCGCAGGCTTCGCCGCCACCGAATCGAGGCTTGAGGGCGAGACCGGCAAGGGTCCGAGGGCAGCGCTGTTGCCATGCGGCCCGGTGTGGACCCTGCCGCCTTGCACCAGGCCGCCGCCGACAAAAGTGTCGATCGAGATGTGCATGAAATCGCGGAAGCGGGCGCCGGCGCCCTGGACAAGTTCGGCCAGCGCCGCCGACGTGGCGTCGTTTTCCACGAACACCGGCGTCTTTGCCGGCGTGGCAAAGCATGTCGTCAGGTCGATCGCTTCCCAGCGGCTGCCGAGATCGTCGGGAAAGCCGAGTTCCTCGCTCCAGCCGCCGAGGAAATAGGGGGAGGCAATGCCGACGCCGACGATGCTGGCATCGCCAAGCCCATCCACCAGCTTTTCGAAGGTGGCCAGCGCCATGTTGCCGGCCTTCAGCACCAAATCAGGATCGGGGAAGCGGTATTCGTGCGACTCTCTTGCGCGGATTTCACCGGCGAAGTCGACCAGAACGGCTTCAAGCGCACGCCGGCCGATCTTGATGCCGACGCTGTAGATGCGCTCCGGCGTCAGCCGGTACAGCGTGGAGGGCGAACCGCGCTGCCCGAACCTTTTTCCCACTTGCTTTACGAATCCGGAAGATTCCAGGCCGTCGACGATGGCAGCGACGGCCGCCGGCGTCAGGCTTGCCGCGCGCGCCAGATCAGACTTGGAGGCTTCCTTGAGGCGACGGATGGCGTCGAGCACGAAACGCTCATTATAGTGCCGAACTTTGACAGAATTGCTGCCTTTCCCTGACAAAACCCGCACACTCCCCAAATGTCCCGTTCCCGGCGCGAAGCCCGCAAACCACCTGCGGCCGAGCGCACCCTGCGGTGCCTATGTTGGCGGCGACAGTGCGCGTCGGAACCATGGAAGTCAATTTTGCCGTTGCGCCTTTGCGCCATTTAATATAGCAAATTGAAAAAATAACTAGTCAGGGAGGAGACGTGCTGCACTCGGGCACACAAAGCGAAGCCGACGCTGCGGTGGTGCGGGCTGTTCCCGTTTCCCTGGTTCAGGCGACGAAGGCTTTCGGCGGCACGATTGCGCTCAAGGACGCCTCCTTCGAATTGCGCTCCGGCGAGGTGCTGGCGCTGCTTGGCGAAAACGGCGCCGGGAAGAGCACCTGCGTGAAGCTTCTGGCCGGCGTGCATTCCCCCACCAGCGGTCACGTCGAGGTCGACGGCAAGCCAGCAGCTTTCCATTCGCCGCACGACGCGCAGGCGGCCGGCATTGCGGTCATGCACCAGCATCCTGGCTTGTTTCCCGATCTGTCGGTGGCGGAGAACATCTATCTCGGCCACATGCCGCGCGACCGCTTTGGCGGCATCGACAATGCCGCCATGCTGGCCGGCGCCCGCAAGGTGCTGGCCACCGTCGGGCTCGACGTGCCGGCGGCAACGCGGCTGGGAACACTGCGTACCTCAGAACAGCAACTGGTCGAGATCGCCCGCGCGCTGTCGCTGGATGCCCGCGTGCTGATCATGGACGAGCCCACGGCGGCGCTGTCACAGCGCGAGGTCGAGCGGCTGTTTTCCGTCGTTGCCGATCTCAGGCTGCATGGCGTGGCGATGATGTTCGTTGGCCACCGCATGGATGAAATCTTCCGCATCGCCGACCGCATCGCGGTGCTGCGCGACGGGCGCCTGATCGGCGTCAAGCCGAGAGCCGAGCTTGGCCGCGCTGCCGCCATCAGCATGATGGTCGGCCGCGAAGTCACCGACCTCTATCCCGAACGGCGCCATGCCTCAGGCGCGCTGGTGCTGGAGGGGAAGGGACTTTCGCGAGCCGGCGGCTTTGCCGGCATCGACCTCAAGCTTCACGCCGGTGAGGTGCTCGGCCTTGGCGGTCTGGTCGGCAGCGGACGCACCGAGATTGCGCGCGTGCTGTTCGGTATCGACCGGCCCGACGCCGGCGAAATCCTGATCGACGGCAAGCCCGTGCAGTTCGCCTCGGCGCGCGACGCCATGGATGCGCGCATCGCCTATGTGTCGGAAGATCGCATGGGCCAGAGCCTGGTGATGGATTTCTCCATCCTCGACAATGCGGTGCTACCTGTTCTCGACAAGGCCGCACAACGCGGTCTCTACGGCACCGACCGCGCCATCGGTCTGGTGGCGGACTGGCTGAAGCGCATGAAGCTGCGCTTTTCCGGCTACGGGCAGCCGGTGAAAGAGTTATCCGGCGGCAACCAGCAGAAGGTGGTGCTGGCCAAATGGCTGCGCACCGAGCCGCGCGTGCTCATCCTCGACGAGCCGACGCAAGGCATCGATGTCGGTACCAAGGCGGAAGTGCATGCAATGATCGCTGACCTTGCCGCGCATGGCATGGCGATCCTGCTGATCTCGTCAGAGATGCCCGAGCTGATCGGCATGTGCGACCGCATTATCGTGCTGCGCGAAGGCCGCCAGACTGCTGAGTTTTCGCGCGGGCAAGCCACGCAGGAAAAGGTACTGGAAGCGGCGACCAGGACCGATGAACGTGCCGGCCAGGCAGCGCAGATAGAACGCGCCGCCGAGGAGGAAAAGGCAAAAGGACCGTTCGATTTTCTGAAGCGGCGGGAATTCGGCCTGCTTGCGGCGATGCTCGCCGTCGCCATTCCGGTCACCATCATCAACCCGCGCATGGTGAGCGCGGCGAACCTCACCGCTGTGTCGATGGACGCGGCCTTGCTGATTGTCGCCGCACTGGCGCAGATGCTGGTGCTGATCACCCGCAACATCGACCTGTCGATCGCAGCTGTGATCGGCCTCTCCGCCTATATGGCGGCCAGCATGGTTCAGGCCTATCCCGGATTGGACATCGGCATCGGCCTGATCACCGCCTGCGCGGTCGGCGGCTTTGCCGGACTGCTCAACGGCCTTGTCGTTACCAGGGGAAAGATCCCGGCCATCGTCGTTACGCTGGCTTCGATGTCGATCTTCCGCGGTTTCAACTCGATCTGGGCGGCGGGCGACCAGGTCAGCGCCGACGAAGTCACGCAAGCCTGGCTCGACATGACCGGGCTGAAGATCGCAGGCGTGCCGCTGATCGTCATCATCGCTATTGTCATCCTGTGCGCCGGCTATGTGCTGCTCTATCGCACCGCAACCGGGCGCGAGCTGTTTGCCACCGGTTCCAACCCGGACGGCGCAAGGCTGATCGGCATTCCGGTCGACTGGCGCATCCTGCTGGCCTTCGGCATGGCCGGCCTGCTAGGCGGCCTGTGCGGCGCCCTGTGGGCTTCGCGCTACGCCACCATCGATGCCCGCGTCGCGCTCGGCTTCGAACTCACGGTGATCGCCTCTGCGGTGGTCGGCGGCGTCGCCATCCGCGGCGGCTCGGGCACGCTGCTCGGCATCATCCTTGGCGCGCTCACGCTCTTGGTCATCAAGAACGGGCTGACGCTGGTGCGCGTCGATCCGCTCTGGCTGCAGGGCGTCTATGGCCTGGTGATCCTGGTTGCCATCGGCATCGACACCTTCATCGTGCGGCGCGCCGAACAGGCGAGACAGGCGAGGGCGAGATGAGAAAGTTTATCCGCTCGATCGACTTCTGGGATCTGCTGCTGGCGACCGCCTGCCTCGCCGTCTTTATCTATGCGGCGGTCTTCGTGCCGTATTTCGTCTCCGGCTTCAACCTCTCGCAATTGGCCGCAAGCGCCTCGGAAAAGGCGTTGCTGATCCTGCCGATGACGCTGCTCATCGTCACCCGCGAGATCGACCTGTCGATCGCCTCGGTGCTGGCGCTGACATCCGTGGTGTTTGGCCTGCTCGTCCAGGGCGGCGTGCCGACGCTGGCGGCCATTCCGCTGACGCTCGTCTTCGGCGGCCTGCTCGGCGCCTTCAACGGCTATCTGGTGTCGGGCCTCGGGTTGCAGTCGCTGGTGGTGACGCTCGGCACCATGGCGCTGTATCGGGGCATTGGCTACATCCTGCTCGGCACCGGTTCGGTCAACATATTGCCGCCGGCGGTTGTCGATTTCGGCATCAGCAATCTGCCGGGCACACAAATCCCGTGGACCATCGTGCCGTTCCTGCTGCTGGCGCCGATCTTCGCGGTGGTGCTGCAGAAGACGCCGACCGGCAAGCGCATCTATGCGCTCGGCGGCAGCCCCGAAGTGGCGCGTTATTCCGGCATCGATACGCGCAAAATGGTGCTGAAGCTGTTCGTCGTTTCGGGCATGGTCGCAGCCATCGCCGGCATCGTCTATACGGCGCGCCTCTCCAACGCCCGCGCCAACAATGCGCTCGGCATGGAGCTCGATGTCATCACCATCGTGCTGCTCGGCGGCGTCAGCGTCTTCGGTGGTAAGGGGCGGCTCACGGGGGTCATGCTGGCGCTGCTGTTGATCGCCATCATCCGAAATGTGCTGGCGCTCAACCAGATCGGCGGCGACGCTCAAGGCATGATCATCGGCCTGCTTCTGATCGGCTCGCTGCTGGTCGGCAATTACTGGCGCTCCCTGGAGGAGCGGCTGTCAAGATCGCGCGTCCTGCGCGAAACCAAGGGGTGATCTCGGGCCCCTTTCTTCAAGCCCGAATTCTGACGGAGGAGACACAATGAAAGCGTTTAGAATAGCCCTGCTCGCATCCGCGGTTCTGCTTGCGCCGGCCTCGCTGGCCTACAGCCAGGAATGCGCCAAGGAACCGGTGACCGTCGGCTTCCTGCCCAAGCTCGACACCGATCCCTACTTCAAGGTGGCTTTCGGCGGCGCCGAGGAGGCTGCGAAGGAAATTGGCGGCACCGCCACCCAGGTTGCCCCTTCGCAGGCGACGGCCGAGGCACAGATCGAATTCATCAACAGCCTTGTGTCGCAGAAGGTCGGGGTCATCGCTATCGCCGGCAACGACGCCAATGCCGTTGCGCCTGCGCTGAAGCGCGCCGTTCAGCAAGGCGTCCGGGTGATCTCGTACGATTCCGACGTCGCGGCCGATGCGCGCGCGGTGTTCGTGAACCAGGTGAAGGGCGACAGTCTGGCCGAAATGATGCTGGAAAGCGCATTCAACCTCAGCGGCGGCGAAGGCGAGTTCGCCATCCTGTCGTCGACGCCGACGGCGACCAACCAGAACGCCTGGATCGACTTCATGAAGGCGAAGATGGCGGCAGAGCCGAAATACGCCAAGATGAAACTGGTGCAGGTCGCCTATGGCGAGGAGAGCGAGCAGGTCAACCAGCAGCAGGCCTTGGCGCTGGTGCAGTCGTTTCCGGATCTCAAGGTGATCATCGTGCCGGCAGGCATTGGCCTTCCGGCGGCCGCGCGCGCACTCGAGGAAGCCGGCATGATCGGCAAGGTCAAGCTGACCGGCCTTGCGCCGGCCACTTTGATTTCGAAATACATCAAGGATGGCTCTGCCCAGGATATCTGGTGGAATGTCACCGATCTCGGCTACCTGACCTATCAGGCGGCCCAGGCGCTGGCGCAGTGCAAGATCACCGGCAAGGAAGGTGAGAAGTTCACGGCGGGCAGGCTCGGCGAATACACGATCGGGGCCAGCGGCGAACTGATCCTTGGCCCGGCCAAGATCGTGACGCCGGAAAACCTGGCCGAGTTTAAGTTCTAAGCCTCCCAAGGCCCGGCGGGTGCCGGTTCAAGCCGGCGCCCGCTCGTTCAATTGTCAGTCGAAAAGCGTGAGGGCGACGATGAAACTCTTGCTGGCAGGCGAGACCTTCGCGGCGACGACGTCGGTCGCTGCCGGCGGCGACGTTCTGACAAGTGCGACATGGGTGAATGGCGCGACGGCCTTCAATGCCGCCCTTGCCGCAGAGGGCATAGCGGTGACGCAGATCGGTGGCGATCGCTGTGCGGCCGAATTTCCGTATGACCTCGACGCGCTGGCCGAATACCAGGCGGTGGTGATCTCCGATGTCGGCGCGCTGACCTTGCTGGTCACGCCGGAGGCCCGCGCCGGGCGCATCGGCGTCAACCGCCTCGACGTCCTCAAGGCCTATGTCGAAGGCGGCGGCGGGCTGATGCTGGCCGGCGGCTATATGGGGTTCCAGGGCATGTTCGGCACGGCGCGTTTCCACGACACCCCGGTCGAGGACGTGCTGCCCGTGCGCTGCCTGCCATTCTCGGACGGGCTGGAAGTGCCGCAAGGCCTGCAGCCGTCGATCCTTCAGGCGTCGCATCCGATCCTTGCCGGTGTCGCGGGTCCGTTGCCGCCGATCCTCGGCATGAACAAACTCGATTTCAGGCGCGACGGCTCGTCCCAGCTTCTGGCGACCTGCCATTATCGTGGCACGGACTGGCCGCTGCTTGCGGTTCGTGAGCATGGCCGTGGCCGCACCGTCGCGTGGGCGACCGACATCGGCCCGCACTGGCTGTCGCAGGACTTTTTGGGATGGCCGCTCTACGGCAAGCTGATGGGCAACGTCGTGCGCTGGCTGGCCGGCAAGGATTAAGCCTGGCGTGTTTGTAGGGCAGCTAGTCCGGCTTGCTGCTCAACGCTTCGCGCAGCGCCTGGATCCGCCGATTCAAGGCATCGAGATCAGCCATCGTCATGCCCGAGCGTTCGATCAGGGTTTCGTTGAGGCAGTTGCACTGGACGAGCAGCGCGCGGCCGGCAGGCGTCAGGTCGACCTGCACTTGGCGCTCGTCCGTCTGGCTGCGCTGGCGGGTGACGAGACCCGCCTGTTCCATGCGCTTCACCAGCGGCGTGATGGTGCTCGATTCCAAAGCGAGCCTGTGCGCAATCGAGCCGACCGACATCCCGCCGGCTTCGGCAAGTGCGTTCAGCACGAGATATTGCGGATAGGTGATGCCCATCTCGTCCAGCATGGGCTTGTAGGTGCGATTGATTGCCATGCTGGTGGCGTAAAGCGTGAAGCAGAGCTGGTTGTCCAACGGGAGAGGCACGAGGCATTCCTTTGCCGACTGAGCACATCAATATGTACCACGAAAAATGATATCGCGATATATTTTTCTGTAGACAAGGATTTGGACCTGCGCTAATCTTATGGTTATCGCGATATTGATTATCGCGGAAGCAATCAATGGAGAGCGAGATGACCAAGCCCGGCAGCAGCACGATCACCACCAAGGACGGCACCGAAATTTTCTACAAGGATTGGGGAACGGGACAACCCATCGTCTTCCATCACGGCTGGCCGCTGAGCAGCGACGACTGGGACGCCCAGATGCTGTTCTTCCTTTCCAAGGGCTACCGCGTCATTGCCCATGACCGGCGCGGCCATGGCCGCTCGACCCAGACCGATACCGGCAACGAGATGGATACGTATGCCGCCGATGTCGCGGAACTTGCGGCGCATCTCGACCTCAGAGACGCCATCCATGTCGGCCATTCCACCGGTGGCGGCGAAGTGGCCCGTTATGTCGCGAAGTACGGCTCCGGTGGCCGTGTCGCCAAGGCCGCATTGCTCGGCGCGGTGCCGCCGATCATGCTGAAGACGGCGGCCAATCCGGGTGGCCTGCCGATCGAGGTGTTCGATGGTTTCCGCTCCGCCCAGGCAGCCAACCGCGCCCAGTTTTTCCACGATGTTGCGGCCGGCCCGTTCTACGGCTTCAACCGCCCCGGCGCCCAGGTGTCGCAGGCTGTCGTCGAGAATTGGTGGCGCCAGGGCATGATGGGCGGCACCAAGGCGCATTATGATTGCATCAAGGCGTTCTCGGAAACCGACTTCACCGACGATCTGAAGGCCATCGAGGTGCCGGTGCTGGTGATGCATGGCGACGACGACCAGATCGTTCCGATCGCCGACTCCGCGCTGCTGGCTGTCAAGCTGCTCAAAAAGGGCGAGCTCAAGGTCTACAAGGGCTTCCCGCACGGCATGGCGACCACCCACGCCGATGTGATCAACGCCGACCTGCTGGCGTTCTTCAAGGCGTAGAATCGTTCAGTTGAATAGACATCGTCCAGTTGGATAGGCAAGGCACCCGCCGCCGGGCGGGTGCATTTGCTTTCGTCGAAATGTCAGCGGGACAGTGCCTATTTATCGAGAAAACCAGTGATCAGTTTGACGGTGTCGTCGGGGTTTTCCTCCATGATCCAGTGTCCGGAAGCGGGCACGATGCCGCCCGTGACATCGGTCGCAACAAGCCGCAGGAGATCGGCCTGCGTAGTGCCAGCGGATTTTTCACCGCCGACAGCTAGTAGCGGCATGGTCAGTTTGCCGCCGGCGGCAAGCATCGCCTGGTTGTCGATCGCGTCCTGGTCAAACGCCTTGAACTGCTCGAAAGCGTCATGCATCGCATGCGGGCGGGCATAGAGTTTGGCGTAGTGCCTGCGCGTCGCCTCGTCGATCTTCTTGGGGTCAGCCGACAGCTCGTTGTAGAAGCGGTCGAGATAGATGCGCTCGCGCCCCGCGACCAGCCGCTCCATATCCGGGCCGCGGAAGTTGAAGTGCCAAAGCAGCGGGCTTTGCTTGATCTTTTCCCAGTCGCCTATGCCGGGCAGCGGCGCGTCGATGATAACCCATTTGGTGATGCGCTTGGGATACTGAGCGGCGAGCGCATAGCCGACCATGTTGCCGATGTCGTGAGTGACGAGATCTGCCTTGTCGATCTTCAGGGCATCCAACACGCCGGCGATGTCGACGGCCTGGTTCTTCTTGGCGTAGCCCGCTTCCGGGTGGGCCGACAGACCCATGCCGCGCAGGTCCGGCACGATGACGGTGTGGTCCTTTGCGAGGGCGATGGCCGCGGCGCCCCACATGTCTCCGGTATCGGCAAAGCCGTGCAGCAGCACGACGGCGGGACCCTTGCCGCCAACGCGCACATAGAGTTTGGTGCCGTTGGTTTCGACGGACTGCGTCTTGAAACCCGGCGGAAAGGGAACGAGGCGTGCCGTCGCCGGCAAGGTAACAAGAAGCACACCCAATACGGCCAATACGATCTTGCGCATGTCATCCCCCAGAGACGTCGAAGGCCCCAAGCCTTCGTTGATGACTATCTCTAGCAGGCTTTTCAACCAGCGCATGGTGAAAGAATCACAGAGTGCGCAGCAATGCCTCGCCCTGCGTCAAATCCGCAAAATCGACCGGTTTTATCTGGCCGCCGCTTGCGCCTTCCTGGCTTCCTTCATGTTGGGCAGGAACACCGTCAGCAGGCCGAGCAGCGGCAGATACGAGCAGATCTGGAAGACGAAATTGATGCCCTTCATGTCGGCGACGACGCCGAGCACTGCGGCTGCAATGCCGCCCATGCCGAAGGCGAAGCCGAAGAAGATCCCGGCGATGGTGCCGACACGTCCCGGCACCAACTCCTGCGCAAACACGACGATGTTGGAGAAGGCCGAGGACAGGATCAGGCCGATCAGCACCGTCAGCACCATCGTCCATTCGAAATTGGCGTAGGGCAGCGCCAGCGTGAACGGCAGCACGCCGACGATCGAGAACCAGATCATCGCCTTCTGGCCGTAGCGGTCGCCGAACGGTCCGCCGAGCAGGATGCCCAGCGCCGAGGCGCCGAGGAACAGGAACAGCATGACCTGGCTCATCTGCACCGACACGCCGAACTTATGGATGGAATAGAAGGTGTAGTAGCTGGAGAGCGAGGCGATGTAGGCATTCTTGGTCAGCACCAGCAGCGTCAGCACCGCCAGCGCTCCCATCACCTTCTTGCGCGGGAAGGGCGAGACGAAGCTTGCCGCCTTGCGATTGCCCTGCGCGGCGCGCATCCGGCTGTACCAGCCGCCGACCCGCGACAAAACGATGATGCCGATCAGAGAACCGACGGCGAACCATGAAATGCTGGTCTGGCCGAAGGGCACGACGATGAAGGCAGCGAGCAGCGGCCCCATCGACTGGCCGAAATTGCCGCCGACCTGGAACAAAGATTGCGCCAGGCCAAAGCGGCCGCCGGAGGCAAAGCGGGCAATGCGCGAGGATTCCGGATGGAAGATCGCCGAGCCGATGCCGATCAGCGAGGCGCCGACCAGAAGCAGCGCATAGTGGCCGGCATAGGCGAGCACGATCAGGCCAATCAGCGAGGACGCCATTCCGTAGGGCAGCGAATAGGGCATTGGCCGCTTGTCGGTGATCATGCCGATGACCGGCTGCAGCAGCGACGCCGTGACCTGGAAGGTGAAGGTCAAAAGACCGATCTGCCAGAAATCGAGACCGTAATTCTCTTTCAGCAGCGGATAGATCGCCGGCAGCAGCGATTGCATGATGTCGTTGATGCCGTGGCAAAAGCTCACCGCCAGAATGACGGTGAAGGCGGTCGCCTGGGCTGAAGGGAGGCTGGCGCTTGGCTGCGGTGCAATGCTGGTGGCTGTCGTATCGGTCAAGGCAGGCTCCGAGGTCTTTTTGGCGGGTGTTTGCCCGCGGGCAGGCTTGGCGGCCGCTCCCGCGGACCGCCTTAAGGACGCTCGTCTGAAGCGCTTGGGCGACGCCCCTGCGGAGCGCCTTGGGGATGGCTGCCTTATAAGCCGCTTGCGAGGCGACTTCTTTCGTGGTTTGGTCCAATAGTTTCGCAAGTGGGCCATAGCCGATGCCACATCGCAGGGATATCTTCCGCGCCGGCAATGCCGATCTCGGCCGATTGCACGAAAGCCGCTGGCAGTGGCTGGAGGAGGTTTCCGGGCCGGCGGTGGCTTTGCCGACCGAATATCCCGACGGCTACCACGTTCCGCAACACCGCCACAGCCGCAGCCAGCTGCTGCATGCGCTGGTCGGTGTCGTGCTGGTGACGACCAGGTACGGGCGCTGGATGGTGCCACCCGACCACGCAATGTGGATACCGGCCGGCACCGAGCATTCCGTCGAAATGCTGGGCGATGTCTCGATGCGCTCGGTCTATGTCATGCCGGGCGCGATCCCCGGCCTGCCGGTAGGCTTGCGCGTCGTCGGCGTCACCGAGCTGATGCACAGCCTGATCGTCGAATCGGAAAAGCTGCCGCAAGGCGGCGAACTGGAAGGCCGCGGCGGGCTGATCATGAACCTGTTGCTGCACGAGATCCCGACCTTGCCGGAACGGCCGCTCGGGCTGCCGTTCCCGTCCGACCCGAAGCTGGCGGCGCTCTGCCGACGCTTTGTCGCGGCACCTTCGCCGCACGCCACGATCGACGAGTGGGCGAATGCCGCAGGCATGAGCCGCCGTTCGTTCACCCGCGCCTTCCAGCGCCAGACCGGCCTGTCGCTGTCGACTTGGCGCCAGCAGGCCTGCCTGTTTGCGGCCCTTCCCAGGCTCGCCGACGGCGAGCCGATCACCAGGGTGGCGCTCGACCTCGGTTATGACAGCGTGCCGGCATTCATAACCATGTTCAAGCGCATGCTCGGCGCCTCGCCGCGCGGCTATATGCGCGGCGCCCGCGACGAAGGCATGCGGCGGGCTCAGCCTCGGCTTGAGGCCCCGGCGCCGTAGCGCCAGGAAAAGCCCGCAGCACTTTGTCGTAGGCCCTAGTCCAGCTGAACGCCGCTGGCCTTGACGATCGGTTCCCATTTGGCGAGTTCGGCCTTCACATGCGCTCCAAGCTCTTCCGGGGTGGAGGCCACGATCGAGGCGCTGAACTGGGCCATGCGGGCGATCACATCAGGGTCTTTCAGGGCTTCAACTGCCGCCTTCTGAAGAACGGCGACGACCTCCGGCGGCGTGCCTGCGGGCGCGAACAGAGCGTTCCAGCTGTAGGTTTCATAGCCGGGAATGGTTTCGGCAATGGCCGGTATGTCGGGGAAGGAGGGAACGCGCTCCTTGGTGGTGACGCCAAGCGCTCTCAGCGTCCCGCTCTTGATGTGGCCCGATGAAGAGGGGAGGTTGTCGAACATCATCGGCACCTGATTGCCGATAACGTCGTTCAAGGCCGGTCCGGCGCCCTTGTAGGGAATGTGCTGCATGCTGACGCCGGCCATCGTCTTGAAAAGCTCGCCGGAGAGATGCAGCGGGGTGCCATTGCCGGATGAGGCATAGGCGTATTTGTCCGGATCCTTCTTCAGCATCTCGATCAGTTCCTCGACGTCCTTGGCAGGGAATTCAGGGTTCACGACCAGGACGTTTGGCACCAGCACGAGCAACGATATCGGCGCAAAATCCTTCTCCGCATCGTAGGGCTTTGTCTTCAGGATCAGCGGGTTGAGCGCGTGGGTTGCGACCGTGCCCATCAGGATCGTGTAGCCGTCCGGTTCGGCTCGGCCGACCTGGGCAGCGCCGATGCTGCCCCCGGCGCCGCCGACATTTTCGACGACAATCTGCTGGCCCAGCTTTTCGGACATCTTGTTGGCGATGAGGCGCGCGACCAGATCCGTCGAGCCGCCGGCGGAAAAGGGGACAACCATGGTGATGGTCCGGTCCGGAAAATCGGCGGCCCAGGCCGCCGGTGCTGAAAGGGTGGCTGCGATGGAAACCGCGAGCCCGAGCAAAGTCCTACGCCGCATCTGCTACTCCTCCGTTGATTGGAGGGGCAGTATGGCCATGGTGAACTCCTCGCACAATGCAACCATGGACTGACTGCCCGCCTCAGGAGATCGGGCTTGACACCGATGCTTCGGTTGGCGTGCGCGAGAACGCCTCACCCCTCAGTTCAATCAGCCTTGGTCCAGCTGAAAACAAGCCATTTGTATCGTGACGTCTCTTCAGGCTCGGCCGTGTAGGTCATCTGCATTTCGCCGCCCTCGGCGTAGATGTCGAGCCTGGGCGCCGTGTCCAGTTCGAGCCACAGGGAATCGTTCTTGAACGACCATGTCCCGCACCAGACGCAAGGCCCCGATGCCGGGTCACCCGGTTGGTGAAAATTGTAGCGGCCGTCCGCCGTGATCTCCAGATAGTCGAAGGCGCCATAAAAGGCGGTCACAGTCTGCTGAAATTCGGTCGCAGCCGCTTCCTGGTCGGGCTTCGCCGGCTCTTTCAGATCACGCGGTGGTCGGATTGCGGACCCTGCGATGCTCCATTTGCCGATGAAATCCTTTCGGTGGGAAGATATTCCGTTTGCGCCTGCGCGGTCGAAACCGGAGCGATTGTCGGCGCATAGGCCGCGCTGGCGATGCCGATTGCGAGAAGCATTCCTGCGATGCCTGCAGCCTTGATTCGATTGCGCATCAGCTGCGCTCCTTTCACGACGGTTTGGGGCAGATTCCAAAAACGAGATTACCCCCGAGCCAGGCCCGGGGGCACGCTTTTGGGCAACATGGATTAATCGAACAGGCTCGACACGGACTCTTCGGTCGCTGTGCGCGAAATCGCCTCGCCCATCAGGTCGGCGATGGAGATGACGCGGATATTCGGGGCGTCGAGCACGCCTTGCGTCGGCTGGATGGAATCGGTGATCACCAGTTCCTGCAGCTTCGAGCCGCTGATCCGGGCGACCGCACCGCCCGACAGCACGCCGTGGGTGATATAGGCGGTGACGCTGGTAGCGCCGTTGGCGAGCAGCGCATCGGCGGCATTGCACAGCGTGCCGCCGGAATCGACGATGTCGTCGATCAGCAGGCAATCCTTGCCGGCGACCGCGCCGATGATGTTCATCACTTCGGATTCACCGGGACGTTCGCGGCGCTTGTCGACGATGGCCAGTTGTGCGTCGAAGCGTTTGGCGAGCGCGCGGGCGCGCACCACGCCGCCGATGTCGGGCGAGACGACGACGACATTGGCAAGCTGTTTGTATTTTGCCTTCACGTCACGGGCCATCACCGGCACCGAGAACAGATTGTCGGTCGGAATGTCGAAAAAACCCTGGATCTGGCCGGCATGGAGGTCGAGCGTCAAGACGCGGTCCACGCCGGCGCGGGTGATCATGTTGGCGACCAGCTTCGCCGAGATCGGTGTGCGGCCCGAGGCCCGGCGATCCTGCCTGGCGTAACCGAAATATGGGATGACCGCGGTGATGCGCTTGGCCGAGGAGCGCATGAAGGCATCGATCATGATGAGCAGTTCCATCAGATGATCGTTGGTCGGGAACGAGGTCGACTGCAGGATGAAGACATCCTCGCCGCGCACGTTTTCCTGGATTTCGACGAAGATTTCCTGATCGGCGAAGCGTCTGACGCTGGCCTTGCCCAGCGGGACATTGAGATAGCGGGCGACCGCTTCGGCCAGCACCCGGTTGGAATTGCCCGCGAAAAGCTTCATGCACCGTTCCTGGCGAAGGATGGGGAGGTCCTCTTAATCGGGCTTGTAGCGAGCCGTGCCGGTATTGCAAGCCTCGTTGACGGGAATCCGCCGGCTAATCTCAAAAACGTCAACAGTGAACGGAAGCCGGTAACAGGCGGATCAGCCGGCGCTGCCGCCGAGCCAGGCCGCGAACTGGTCGATCGTCTGGTCGGCGATCGCCTGCATGGTAGCGGGTGCAACCGCGGGCCAGCCTTCGGCGGCATTGACCGAGGGCGCCTTCTGCTGGCCATTGATGCGGTGTAGCCGGTTGCCGGCGGGGTCATAGACGTCCCAGACATAGATAACGGTGGTGTCCTTGCCTTCCGTCATCGTCGAGAAGTAGCCCTTCAGCACATGGGTGGCGGCTTGGTCGGCGCTGCCGGCAAGGGTGATGCCGCGCTGCTTGGCGCGTGTCTGCAGTTCGGCCGTCAGCGGCGTTGCCGCTTCCACGGAGGCGCCGACGATCGGCGCGATCTGCAGCCGGGTCTTCGACAAAGCGGCGGCGCTCTGCGCGGGGTTGGCGGGTGTCGTGGCGCCGACGGCCGGCGCTGGTGTGGCGGCGGGCGCGACGCCCGGGGCAGCCAAGGGCTGAGCCGGTTGGGCCGAGGCTGCCGGCGGCGTGATGGCGGACGGCTCAAGGACGTCCTTGGCGTTGGTGCAAGCGGCCAGCACAAGCGCTGCGAGCAATGACACGGTCGTCACGTGCGATCGTCTCATCTGCCCGAAAACTCCTTAGTCGTGAACGCCCCCGCGTGGACCAACCATTATGGATTCACTGTACGATCAAGTCGAGATCATGGCGTGAAAGCGGCTTCGGCTGGGATTCGGTGGTCAGGTAGGTGCGGCCAAGCGTCATCGCCGTCTCGGTTTCGGAGTCCATGATGATCATGTGCGCGAACAATGTCATGTTGGGCGCGATCGGCTCGGGATTGCTCTGGTAGAACATCGGCATGTCCATCCAGGACGGGGTGAAGCGGGCGCCGACGGAATAGCCGCAGGCGTTCAACCGATGCTTGGTCAGGCTGTGCGCCTCCAGCGTGCGGGCATGCGCGTCGAAGACGTCGCCGAAGGTGTTGCCGGGCGTCATCGCCTTCTCGACCGCCAGAAGAGCCGCGCGGGCGGCGTCGAACAGCTCCTGATGGCGCTTCGACGCCTTGCCGGTCAGCACGGTGCGCATCATCGGCGCGTGATAGTGATGGAACACGCCGGCCCATTCGAGCGTCAGCTGATCGTTCTTGGTCAGCTTGCGGCGCCCGGCCTTGTAGCGGCAGAGCAGCGCGTCGATGCCCGAGCCGATGATGAATTCATTCGCCGGATAGTCGCCGCCGCCGGCAAACACCGCGCCCTGCATGGCGGCAAGGACCAGCGCTTCGTCGCCGCCCTGCTTGATCAGCGGCAGGGCCGCGTCGAGCGCGTCGTCGGAAAGGTTGGCGGCCTTTTCGGCCTTGGCGATTTCAGCCGGGCTCTTGAACAGGCGCAGACGGCCGACAATACCGGAGGCGTCGGCGATCTGGCCGAAGGTCTGCAGCTGCTCGTCGACGCGGCGGCCATTGAAGGCGGTCAGGCCATGGGTGTCGTATTCGACGCCGATGCGGGCGCCGAGGAGATTGAGGTCGTTGAGCAGGTTGCGCAGGTCGATCGCCGGGTTGGCGCCGTCGCGGTCGGTCCACAGCACGATGTTGTCGATGATCGAGGTGTGGCGCGCCTGGCGCAAATCGGCCGAGCGGGTGAGCAGCACCATCGAGCCGTCAGCCTTCACAACCAGGCACTGGAAGAAACAGAAGCCGAACGTGTCGTAGCCGGTTAGCCAGTACATGCTCTCCTGGGCGAAAAGCAGTACAGCATCGAGCTTCTTTTCCGTCATCTCGATCATCAACCGGTCACGCCGGGCGTCAAATTCCGACCGTTCGAAATGCAGCGCCATTATCCGTTCTCCAAAACAATTGCCGAAACCTGCCGACCATAGTCCGGTTCCTTGCGATGCGTCGCGCGCCGGTAGGAAAAGAAGAGATCCTCCTCGGCATAGGTGCAGCGGCCAAGCCCCTCGGCGGTCACGCCAGCCTTCTTCAGCCGGTCGACCGTATAGAGGTTGAGATCGAACATTGCATGCGCCGGATTGGCCGAAGGCGCGAAATAGCCGATGTTTTCGGCATCGGCTTCGACGAAACGGGCGACGAATTCCGGCCCGACCTCGTAATTGTCGGGGCCGATCGAAGGACCGAGAACCGCAATGATGCGCTCACGGCGGGCGCCAAGGCTTTCCATCGCGGCAATGGTGTTTTCAAGCACGCCGGTAAAAGCGCCCTTCCAGCCGGCATGCGCTGCGCCAATGATGCGCGCTTGAGCATCGGCGAACAGCACGGGGCCGCAATCGGCCGTCGAGGCGCCGATGGCGATGCCCGGCCGGTCGGTGACGATGGCGTCGGCGTTGGGCCGCGGGCCGGGAAAGGGTTCCCTGGCAATGACGACATCGGGCGAGTGGACCTGATGCGCGGTCAGGAGATGGCTGGCCGGCACGCCCATCCAGGCAGCGACGCGGCGGCGGTTCTCGGCGACCAGCATCTGATCGTCATCCGAGCCGGTGCCGATGTTAAGTCCCTGATAGATGCCGCCGGAGACGCCGCCGATACGGGTGAAATAGCCATGGCGGATACCTTGCGGCTTGGCCGCTTCCAGCAGCGGCGAGCGAACAGGATCCGGTTTGGTCTGATTCAGCATGGATGGGTTTGTTGTCCGTGCCAGCGTTTTCGTCAAGGCGAAGTTCGGCCGAGTGATTGCGACAGTGCTGCCGCGTCGACTTTGCATTGGCCAAAAGCAGGCATGCGACCATAGGCGGCGTCGCGGGACGGCTTGTAACGATCTCTGAGGGTCAGACTGGCTGATGCGGCAGGATTTTCAGGATTTTGAACAGCGTGCCCATGCCGTCGGGGCCGGCCAGGCGCTCGACGGCATCGGCAATGGTTTGTCGTGCCTCTTGGCTTGCCTGGCTGCCCAACTGGCCAGCTCGCTCAAGCAATCCCATGCCAAGCAGAAAGTCGCCCTGCGTCGCCAATTCCACATCGAGGCCATGCGCCCGCACGACGGCGGCCAGTGCCGCGAAGTCGACATGGGCGGTGAGATCGGCTTCGCCGGGATTGGCTAGCACATCTTCGGGGGCGTGCCTGCGCACGGCCTGCAATGTGTCGCCGAAACCGGGCTGGAGATGGCCGTAATCAGGGAACAGCCCGGCGCCGCCGTGGTCGGCTATGCGTTCGGCAATGGTCGCCATCAGTGCCGCGCGGGCCGGTGCTATTTCGAAAATAGAGCCTTGTGGCGCCTCGGCGGCGTCTTCCGGCAGCAGCGGCGCCGCGACCGAGCCGGCGCCGGCGAAGAAGCTCAACTCGTCTGAGACATCGAGGCCGATCACCCGTTCGCGCCAGCCGGCGCCGGCGCGGATGAACTGGCGGATCGGCACGGCATCGAACAATTCGTTGCCGACGATCAGCAATGGCGCCTGCGCTAGCGTGGCGATGGTTTCGTGCCAGCCGAGCTCAACCGAACTTTCGGCAAGCGTCTGTTTCTGGATTTCGGTTAGCCGCGGGCTGGTCTCGACCAGAGCGAAGGACGCTCCGGCGGCGATAGCCGGATCGAGCCGCGTCAGGGTGCGAAGCATGTCCTTCATCAGCGTGCCGCGGCCGGGCCCGATCTCCGCGATGGTGGCCGGCAGCGGTCGGCCGATCGCCAGCCAGGCCTGATAGAGCCAGACGGCGACGAGTTCGCCGAACATCTGGCTGATCTCGGGTGCGGTGACGAAGTCGCCGGCGGCGCCGAACGGCTCGCGCGTGGTGTAGTAGCCGTCGCTGGGATCGAACAGGCAGAGCGCCATGTACTCGTTGACGGGGAGGGGGCCGAGCGCGCCGATCAGGTCGACGATGCGGGTCTTCAGCCGTGTCATGCCGGCTGTGGTTGCGGCGCCGGTTTGGCTGTGGCCATCGCCCAGATGCCGGCCAGCACCATCGGCAGCGACAGCACCATGCCCATGGTGAGCCAGCCGCCGAGGAGGTAGCCGAGCTGCTGGTCGGGCTCGCGGAAGAACTCGACGAAGATGCGTGACAGGCCGTAGCCGCAAATGAAGGCGCCGCCGACAAAGCGCGGCGTCTTCAGCTTCAGCCGCGAATGGGTGAGGAAGCGCAGGACCAGGAACAGCACCGCGCCCTCGAGCAGCGCTTCGTAGAGCTGGCTCGGATGGCGAGGCTCCAGGCCCGCGACACAACCCACCACGGTCTGCTGGAGACGCTCGTTGCAGAAGACGACGCCCCACGACACGTCGGTCACGCGACCCCAGAGTTCGGCATTGACGAAGTTCGCGATGCGGACGAGGCCGAGCCCGACCGGCACGCCGGCTGCCACCACGTCGAACAGCGTCCAGGTGCGGATGCCGCGCTTGAGGGAAAACAGCGTCATGGCGAGGATGACGCCAAGCAGGCCGCCATGGAACGACATGCCGCCCTGCCAGACGGCGAAGATGTCGAGCGGGTGGTAGATATAGCGCTTTAAATCGTAGAAAAGCACATAGCCGGTGCGTCCGCCGAGCACGACGCCGACGGCGGCCCAGACGATGAAATCGTCGAGGTCGATCGGCTTCATCGGCAAGACGCCATCAGGCCACAGCCTTGTGTTGGTGACGAGCCGCTTGGCGTACCACCAGGCGAACAGGATGCCGACGATATAGCCGATGCCGTACCAGTGCACAGCCAGCGGGCCGATCTGAACCAGGATCGGGTCGATGTTGGGGAAGGACAGCGACGCCATCGGCAGCGGGAAATAGTCGTTCAACAGGATCTCCTGGGAGGGCTCGCGTTAGGGCGCGGACCATGCGGCAGGGTTTTGGCGGGGTCAAGGCAAGGTGACGACAGCCTGATCGTCAGAGATAATGGGCTCAACCCTGCGGCTTGCCGGCGACCAATTGCCTGAGCGCATCGTTGATCCTGTCTTGCCAGCCGGGGCCATCTTCCTGGAAATGGTCGAGCACGGCGCGATCGATCCTGATCGAGACAAGCTCGCGAACGTTTGGTGCGGCGGAGGGTTCGCGAATGGGAGGCGCGGGTTTCTTGACCGGCTTGAAGGCCGCTTCAGCGGCTTCCATCGCATTGGTCGGTCGGCGCGGGGGCGTTGCCATTGGTTGATCCTGAATGAGAGTGACTCTTGCCTGGAGCAAGTCGTGAGGAAAACTAGGCCGCTGGTCTGTGAAGACCAGTAACTTCACTTGGTTCTCTCTGACGTTGCCCTGTATTTGGCTTCAAGCCTGTCCAGCACCTCGTCGCCAGGCTAGACCCGGCCCGCACTGGCATCCGAAATGCCCTTTGCGAGTGCTGCATCGAGTGCTGCAAAGCGCTTCTCCAAGTCCGCACTGTCCGTCACGGCAACCGTCGTTCCAAGAATCCATTTGCGATAATAGCAATCTGTCGGCCGGACCGTGAGCCAAATCGCGTCCGACATGAAGCCGCACCAGCTTCAACGTTCTTGCATTCCGCAGGCAGTGCCACTACGTCAATTCGAGCAAGCGAGGATTTGCCATGTCAACCGGACCGAACCGCATTCTCGATGAATTCGCCAAGCTGATGACCGATGCCGCGGGTGCCGCACAAGGCGTGCGCCGCGAGGTGGAGACTGCCTTCAAGGGGCAGGCGGAGCGCATCCTCAACACCATGGATGTGGTGCAGCGCGAGGAGTTCGAGGCTGCCCGCGACATGGCTGCAAAGGCCCGCGAAGAAAACACCAGGCTGGCCGCCCGCATCGATGCGCTCGAGGCCAGGCTTGCCGAATTGACCGGACAGGCCGCACCTGTGGCTGCGGCAAAGCCCAAAGCAAAAAAATAAAATTTGAACTTTTCCACAAAGCACAATCCGAAAAAATGCTTTGCCGTGAATCGTTTACCGGCAATGCATGAATCTTTGTGACAGCGCCTTTCCACATGCTGATGACGCAGTGCGAAAAATTAGGCTGTTCACGCGACTCCCGATCAATAGACTGAATTTGTTGCATGATTCGGAGCAGGGTCATGCGGCCGGGCGGTGGGGTCCGGTCCGGGGTCTTTGTGTCGTGAAGTCCTGGCCGTCCGAGTTCAAGACAAATTGTTCGTCGTGTGTGCCCCGCGGAGCGTGTGGCGCTCCCCTGAACACAGGAAGCATTCCATGGAACTTCTCGAACTCGAATTCTCCCGCGAAATCCATCCGGTGGATGTCATCGAGCAGGTCGCCCATAACAATGACTGGTCCTTCGAACGGGCCGGCGATGACGAAATCTCGATCTCGGTTGCCGGCAGCTGGACCGATTATCACGTCTCCTTCTCGTGGATGGAGGACTTCGAGGCGCTGCATCTGGCCTGTGCTTTCGACATCAAGGTGCCGGAAGCCCGCGCGCTGGAAGTGATGCGGCTTTTGTCGCTGATCAACGAGCAGATGCTGTTTGGCCATTTCGATCTCTGGGAGCAGGAGGGCGCGATCATGTTTCGCCAGTCACTGCTGCTCGCCGGCGGGGTCGAACCGTCGAGCCAGCAGGTCGAGGTGCTTTTGTCGTCGGCGCTTGAAGCCTGCGAATGCTATTTCCAGGCCTTCCAGTTCGTTGTCTGGTCGGGAACCTCGGCCAAGGATGCGCTGGCCGGCGTCCTGTTCGAGACCTATGGTAACGCTTGAGCTTCCATGAGTTCGAGCAGCGCGCGCAAGCCCGAGATCAGCTTTGCCGATTTTGATCGTGTCGACATCCGTGCCGGCACGATCGTCGAGGCCGAGCCTTTCCCCGAGGCGCGCAAACCCGCGTTCAAGCTGAAGATCGATTTCGGCCCTGAGATCGGCGTGAAGAAATCCTCGGCACAGATCACGAAATACTATGCGCCGGAAACGCTGGTGGGACGGCAGGTGTTTGCGGTGGTGAATTTCCCGCCGCGCCAGATCGGTCCGTTCATGTCGGAAGTGCTCACGCTCGGCTTCCCTGATGAGGAAGGCGCCGTGGTCCTTGGCGCCATCGAGCGCAAGGTGCCGGACGGCGGCAGGTTGTTTTAGGAAGATTGCGTCAGGCGGCCAGCTTGCGCCTTGTGCTCAGCGCCTCTTCGACCGTGTCCATGAACATTTCGGCGCAGGCTTTCCAACTGTAGCGCATGGCGCGTTCGCGCGCCTCGGCGCGGTCGACATTGAGCGCGGCGAGCGAGGCCTCGCGCAGATCGGTCGACACCGCGCCGCCGATGCCGTCGCCGACAATGTCGATCGGTCCGGTGACCGGATAGGCGGCCACCGGCGTGCCGCTGGCCAGCGCCTCGATGATGACGTTGCCGAACGTGTCGGTGCGGCTGGGGAAAACGAAAACATCAGCCGAGGCGTAGATCTCGGCCAGCTCATCGTTCGGGCGATGGCCGAGGAAGTGCGCCTGCGGGTACTTCGCCCTGAGCCTAGCCAGTTCCGGTCCTTCGCCGACGATCACCTTGCTGCCGGGCAGGTCGAGATCGAGGAAGGCGCTCAGGTTCTTCTCGATGGCGACGCGGCCGACGCACAGGAATACCGGGCCGGGAAAGCCGAGGTCCTTCTTCTTGTCCGGGCGGAAGTGATCGGTGTCGACGCCCCGCGTCCACGGCCTGAGCTTGGTGAAGCCTCGCGAGGCAAGGTCCTCCGCCAGCGACTGGGTGGCGACCAGCGTGCCTTGTCCGGAATTGTGGAAATCACGCAGCCAGCGATAGGCCCAGCTCTCCGGCACCGGCAGGCGGGCGCTGAGATATTCGGGAAAGCGGGTGTGATAGCTGGTGGTAAAGGGACGGCCAGCATTGCGGCAATAGCGCCGCGCCATGATGCCGAGCGGGCCTTCGGTGACGATATGGATATGGTCGGTCTTGCGAGCCTCGATCAGCCGCGCGACATGACCGGGCGTGGTCAGCGCCAGCCTGATGTCGGGGTAGGTCGGCAACGGCAAGGTGCGAAAGATGTTCGGGGTCAGGAAGTCGACCGCAACGTCGAAGGTTTTCAGCGTTTCGGTGAGCCGCTCCAGCGTGTGGACGACGCCGTTGACTTGCGGCCGCCAGGCGTCGGTGACCATCAGGATGCGCATGGCGGTCCTTTGCTCGGGTCGACGGTTGCCTTGATGCGATAGCGGTACGGCCCGGCTGCCCTCGCTTCGCTCCACCGCACCCGGGCAGGCACGAGGTCGAAGTAAGGCGGCTGAGCCGAATCAACTGAGGTCGCGCGCTTCATGCGCGCTCTTGACCATGGTTTCATGACGGGCGGATGAAGGTGGTTTTTGGCCGAGCCCGCCTTCCAGATCATGCTTTGGTCAGGCGGGCACCTTGATCACCGCCCGCAGGCCGCCGAGCGGGCTGTCTTCCAGCATGATGTCGCCGCCATGGCTGCGGGCAATATCGCGGGCGATAGAGAGACCAAGGCCGGTGCCGCTGGCGTCGAGGTTGCGCGCCTCGTCGAGCCGCACGAACGGTTTGAACACGTCCTCGCGCTTTTCCGGCGGGATGCCCGGACCGTCGTCGTCGATGGTGACGACGAGTGAGCCGCGGCCGTGATCGGCGCTGATCTCCACCGTCTTGGCATAGCGCAAGGCATTGCCGGCGACATTGGACAACAGCCGGGCGAAAGCGTGCGGGCGCACATGCACGTCCGGATCACCGGCAAGCACGGTCGATAGCTTGCGCTTGTGCAGCGACGCCTCCTCGCCGAGCTTTTGGAAATAGGCCTCGAGATCGAAATGGCCGGCATCTTCCGACGCTTCGCCGCGGGCAAAGGCGATATAGCCTTCCAGCATCGACTGCATGTCGTCGATGTCCTGGTTGAGCGCGGCCTTGGTCTCGGGCTTGCCGCCGGCCAGCGCCAGCTGCAGCTTGAAGCGTGTGAGGATGGTTCTGAGATCGTGGCTGACGCCGGTCAGCATGGCGGTGCGCTGTTCCAGCTGGCGTTCGATGCGCTCGCGCATCTGGATGAAGGCAAAGCCGGCCCGGCGAACCTCCTCGGCGCCGCGTGGGCGGAAATCGCGCGGCATCGGCCGACCCTTGCCGAAGCTTTCGGCGGCCTCGGCCAGAGACAGGATCGGCCGGATCTGGTTGCGAAGGAAGGGGATGGCGATCGTCAGCAGCACCAGCGACGTCCCGACCATCCAGATCAGGAAGATGTGGGTGTTGGAGGCATAGGCCTGGCTGCGGCGCACGAAGACGCGCAGCACCTTGCCCTCGAGCTGGATGCGAACCTCGACGATGTTGGAATTGCCGACCGTGTCGATCCAGAACGGGCGGTTGATCTGGCGGGTGATCTCGGTGGAAAGGACGTCGTCAAGGATCGAGAAGAAGGGCTTGGGTCCAGGCGCGGGCAACGGGTCGGGCGGCAAGAGGTCGACCTTCAACTGCATGCGGTCTTGGGCGATGCGGATGATGTTGGCGTAGTCGCCATCGTGCGGATAGGTCTCGATCATGTCGATGATCGCGGCGATGTCGCGCACGGTGGCCTGCGACAGGCGCTGCGTCACGGTTGCCCAGTGGCGTTCCATGAAGTCGAAGGCGACGACCGACTGCAGAAGGATCATCGGCGCGATGACGATGATCAGCGAGCGGGCATAAAGCCGCTTGGGCATATAGAACGCAACCAGCCGCCAGAACCGCTTCCAGGCACGCGGCATTGCTTTCAGCGCGCGTGATACGCGCGCGCCAAAGCCGCCTTGTTCCGGCCGTTCCAGTTGCGTGGTCGCCATTTATCCTTCCGCTGGGTCAATGGCCGCTGGTCGATGGCCACACATCTATGGCCAAGGGCGGCCGTCAGCGGCATTCTATTCCACGCTGAGCCGATACCCAATACCGCGCACCGTCTGCAGCCAGACCGGATTGGACGGATCGCGCTCGATCTTGCGGCGCAGGCGGTTGATCTGGACGTCGATGGTGCGCTCGCCGACTTCCGAATCGTCGCCGACAAGCTCGTGACGCGGGATCGTTTCGCCGGCCCGCGCGGCAAAGATCGCCAAGATCTCCTGCTCGCGGTCGGTCAGCTTCAGCGCCTCGCCGCCCCGCTTCAGCTCGCGCCTGGCGATCTGGAAGGTGTAGGGGCCGAAGACCAGCTGCTCGACCTTGGGCGTCGTCGCCGGGCCGCCGCGGCGCAGAATGTTATTGATGCGCAGGATCAGTTCGCGCGGGTCGAAGGGCTTGGGCAGATAGTCGTCGGCGCCGGCCTCGAGCCCGGTGATGCGGCTGTCGGTTTCCGATAGCGCGGTGAGCATCAGGATCGGCACGTTCTTCTCCGCCCGCAGCGCCTTGGTGAGGTCGACGCCGGTCTCTCCGGGCATCATGACGTCGAGGACAAGGAGGTCGAAGTCGAGTCCGGCGAGCTTGCGCCTGGCCTCGCCGGCATTTCCGGCGACAGTGACGCGAAAACCATTTTCGGTCAGATACTGCTTGAGCAAATTACGGATGCGGGTGTCGTCGTCGACCACAAGCAGATGCGGCGCGTCATCGTCCGGCGCCGTCGGCTGGTCCACCCTCTCAATGGTCTCCATGGCTTTTCCCTGACATGTTTGCAGGCACAATGTCGATCTGCGCCCTTAGTTCCGGATTGACCATGGCTTCCAGGAATCGTTCGATCAAGGGACGCTCGCTGGCTCCGGAATCTTCCAATGCAGCACGGATGCGGCGTGACTGTGGCCGCGCCAGGGCCAGCGCCAGGGCGCGCCCCTTGGCTGTCGGATAGAGCTCCCGCTGGCGGCGGTCGCGCGGACCCTGCAATTGCACGATATGGTCGGTGTCGATCAACTGCTTGAGCACCCGCGCCAGGCTCTGCTTGGTGATCTTGAGCACGTCGAGCAGTTCGGCGACCGTCAGTCCCGGCCGGCGGTTGACGAAATGCAGCACACGGTGATGGGCGCGGCCAAAGCCGTAATCGGCCAGGATCTGGTCCGGATCGGAAGTGAAATCGCGATACGCAAAGAAGAACAGTTCGATGATGGCGAAGTCGATGCCGTCCTCGTCGGTGATCGGCGTCTTGATCGGTTTTCCGGCAGCTGGGCTTCGATCCGTCATCATTTCTCCGTCCATAGAGGGAAATTATGTCAGTACTATTGACGTAATTTCCCCGCAATGGTAATTTTTGACAAGCTTTTCGGCTGAATGCGAACGAAAAGGCAAGGGAGTGCGGTTTTTCCGGAACTTCCTGAGTTTGCCAGAGTTCGATTCTCCGCTTACGCTTCAAGGGCCGCCCGACGCGGCTGTCGCGCAACAAAAACAACACCAATGATATGCGGGTCGCCGCCCGCGGGAGGTTTCCATGGCATCCGTTCCCTTCGACCAACTGGGCGGCTTCATCTGGATCAACGGCGAGTTCGTCAAATGGGCCGACGCCAAGATCCACGTGCTGACCCACGGCCTGCACTATGCCAGCGCCGTCTTCGAGGGCGAGCGCGCCTATGGCGGCGCCATCTTCAAGCTCAACGAGCACACCGAGCGTCTGCATGAATCGGCGCGCCTGCTCGGCTTCAATATTCCCTATTCCGTGGCCGAGCTCAATGACGCCTCGACCACGCTTCTGGAGAAGCAGGGTTTCCAGGACGCCTATGTCAGGCCGATCGCCTGGCGCGGCAGCGAACAGATGGGGGTGTCGGCGCAGAACAGCCGCATCAACTGCGCCATCGCCATCTGGCAATGGCCGAGCTATTTCGACCCGGCGCAGAAGCTCAAGGGCATCCGTCTCGATCTGGCGGAATGGCGCCGGCCCGATCCGAGCACCGCGCCGTCGAAGTCGAAAGCCGCGGGCCTCTACATGATCTGCACCATGTCCAAGCATGCCGCCGAGGCCAAGGGCTATGCCGATGCCATGATGCTCGACTGGCGCGGCCAGGTCGCCGAAGCAACGGGCGCCAACATCTTCTTCGTCAAGGATGGCAAGATCCACACGCCGAAGCCCGATTGCTTCCTCGACGGCATCACCCGCCGCACCGTCATCGGCCTCGCCAAGGACCGCGGCCTTGAAGTCGTCGAGCGCGCCATCATGCCTGAGGAACTCGCAGGCTTCGAACAGTGCTTCCTCACCGGAACGGCAGCGGAAGTGACGCCGGTCTCCGAGATCGGTCCGTACCGATTCGAGGTCGGCGAGATCGCCAAGACTTTGATGAACGACTATTCTGCTGCGGTGCAACCTAAGCATGCGATAGCCGCAGAATAACGAAAGTCACAGCTTTTTTCGCAAGCAGGGGCGGTTTTGAGGCCGGCCCCTTTATTTCAGCATCTGTGCATTTGACTTTCGTATAATTCAGCGTCTCATGATGGTGTCGGCCCGGGAGGCTGGCAGCTATGGAGGGACTAGGTACATGGATACGAATACGCTCATTGCGCTCGTTGTGCAGGTAATTGCAGGTGTTGTCGGTGGTCAGGCGGTCGGCGTTGCGCTGAAGAATGCGGCGATGGGCCAGCTGACCAAAATCCTCGGCGGCGCCGTTGGCGGCGTCGGCGGCGCGGCGATCCTCGGCAGCCTGCTCGGCGGTACGGCCGACCCGGCAGCGGCTGCCACGGCAGCGGGCGGATTGGGTGATACGCTGAACCTCAAAAACCTGCTCGGCGGCGCCGGCGGCGGCGCCATCCTGACCGGCATCATCGGTGCGGTCATGGGCGCGATGAAGAAGTAAGCCTCTAGATCATTCACCGTTTCACGGCGAATGATCTAGTTTGTTGTTTTACGCAATTCCGGACGCAAAACCGCTTTACACTTTTCCTGGAATTGCCCGAGACTCAGGCTTCGTCAAATGGGCGGCCGTTGGGCCGCCCATTTCTGTTTTGGGACGGACTGTTTGCCTTTCAGCAGTGGACGGCCTTCGCCCGCGCCTCTACATCACGCTGGAACAGCGAAAGGACAATCATGGGTCAGCTCAATGCCGGCATCGTGCCGGTCACGCCTTTCCAGCAGAACTGCACCATCCTGTTCGACATGGATGACAAGCATGGCGTCGTCGTCGATCCGGGCGGCGACATCGACAAGGTGCTGGCGGTGCTGAAGGACAATGCGATCACCGCCGCTGCGATCTGGATCACCCATGGCCACATCGATCACGCCGGCGGCGCCATGGAGCTGAAGGAAGCACTCGGCATCGAGATCATCGGCCCGCACGAAGCCGACAAGCTATTGCTCGACAATCTCGAGAACCAGGGCCAGCGCTACGGCATTGCCGGGGCGCGCAACTGCGTGCCCGACCGGTTTCTCGCAGAGGGCGAGACGGTTTCGTTCGGCTCACATATGTTCGAGGTGCTGCACTGCCCCGGCCATGCGCCCGGCCATGTCGTATACTACAATCGCGCGGCGAAGTTCGCTCATGTCGGCGACGTGCTGTTTCGCGGCTCGGTCGGGCGCACCGACCTGCCGGGCGGCGACCATGCGGCGCTGATCGCCTCGATCAAGGACAAGCTTTTGCCGCTCGGCGACGAGATCGGCTTCATCTGCGGCCACGGCCCGGGTGGCCGCTTTGGCGAGGAAAGGCGGACCAATCCCTTCCTGACTTAGCGATGTCTTTCTGCCAACAAAAAAAGCGCTGGCCTTGCGGTCAGCGCTTTTTTTTGGGGCAGGGAAGCCTCAATTCGCGACGCAGAAATGCTGCTCACCGTCATTGCCGGTGAACGTGCCGCTGCGGGCATTGAAGCTCCGGTAGCGGTCCGAGCAGTATTCGTACCAATCGCGGGTCCACGGCTCGGCATAGCGGTCGGCATAGACGACCCGCGGTTCGGCATAGTAACGGCGCACCGGCGCCGGCCGCACTTCGCGATAGTCATAGTCGTCGTCATAGCTGCTGTAGCGCGGCTGCGGGTTGCTCAGCGCACCGGCGATCAGAGCGCCGGCCGCAAGGCCGACGACACCGGCCGCAAGCGCGTCGCCATTATGATGACGACCATGGCCATGATGCCAGCGGTTCCAGTCCTTGGCATTGGCGGCAGGCAAGGTGGCGAGGGTGGTCGCGGCGAGAGCGGCGCCCAGGATGGCGGTCTTGAAAATGCGATTCATTTTGGTCTCCTTCGTGCCGGCCCGGATAGTTTTCGGGGATGCGGTCCAGCCTGGGGGACGATTAATAGAAGACCGTGGCTGAACGGGGGCTGAACGGAATTGGCTGGCACGATCCAGTTCTTGCGGCAAAACCAAGCGCGTACGCAAGGCGCTCCGCCTCGTCAATCTCCGTCCGGACTGTCTTGAGCCGGCTTAGCCGACCGACAGGTTGACGGCCTTCGGACCCTTGCCGCGCTTGTCCGGCTCGGTGTCGAATGTCACTTTCTGTCCATCCTCCAGACCGGAAAGACCCGAGGCCTGCACGGCCGAAATATGGACGAAGACATCCTTCTGCCCGTCGTCGGGCGTAATGAAGCCGAAGCCTTTGGCATGATTGAAGAATTTGACGGTGCCGGTCTGCGGCATGGGAAGCTCCCTTTGATCCCATAAAGTCCAGTTTCGGGCCGGCAAATGCCCGAAGGGAAATTTGTCCTTTATTTTAGCGCTATCGGCAAGAGAAAGTTTTGGCGACGGCGGCAACGCTGAAGGCTGGTCAAATAGATTGTTGCACCGAAGGCAATTCGCGCCAGACGATTGCTCCGGCGATCAGCCACGCCATGGACCGGTAGAGCGTCCTTTGCCTGCGGCGACGGCGGACATGAAAAAGGCGCGACCAGAAACGTCGCGCCTTCGAAACTCTGGACGGCTGACAAAGCCGGTTCAAACACGCTTGAGGTGCTTTTTCGAGCGCCCTGACGGGCGCGCGGGCACCGCCGGTTCAGGCCGCGCGGAGGTTGACCGCCTTCGGACCCTTGCCCATGCGGTCGGGTTCAACGTCGAAGGTGACCTTCTGGCCGTCGACGAGGGTACGCAGGCCCGAGGCCTCGATCGCGGAAATGTGGACGAACACATCCTTGGCGCCGCCGTCGGGCGTGATGAAGCCGAAGCCTTTGGTCGCGTTGAAGAATTTAACGGTGCCGGTCTGGGCCATTGGGGAAACTCCTTCACCCGTGTCAGTCTTGTGGTTTGCCCGCCGCCTGGCATCGTGGGCAAGTCCCGGTGGTTGCTTCGGCAGTCCTGCATTTGCGCATGGTAAAACCCCCCGCCGAAAACGGGGCCGTCAGAGATTCACAGTATCGGGGAAAGGTCGTCCAAAACGTTCCGCTCTCCGGGTCGCAAATGCCCGAACACAAAATTTATCGCACGGAAACGTGATCGTTGCAAGATAGCGCCGCGGGCCGCGTCCATCGACGCGTCCCGACGCAGGCGCTTCGATAAACCCGGCCTCTTGAGAGTTCACCAGCCAGAGCCCGGCCACGCATGGTCCAGCGGTCTGGTCCAGGGCCAAACCAATGCGCGGGCCGGGCATCGCATGGCTCCCGCGCCGCAAACGGGGGTTGCATTTGGCAAGGGAATGGCGAGGATCGACAGGCGCGTTTTGCGCCGGCTCGAGGGAGGCATATTCATGAGATTTCTTGCGACGATCTTCTCGCGCCAGGGTTTTACTATTCTCTTCCTGTCGGGTCTTCTTGCGGCCTGCACCGTCGTCGTCGATGACGGGCCGGGACCACGTCCGCGCCCGCCACGGCCGGAACCGGAATTCTGCACCAGGCAATACGAGCCGGTCTGCGCGCGGCGCGGCGGTGACCGCCAGACCTTCGCCAATGCCTGCCTTGCCGAACGGGAAGGCTACCGCATCGTTCGCGACGGCCCTTGCCGCGACGGCGGCGGTGGTGGCGGTGGTGGCGGCGAAGAGCCGACATTCTGCACGCGCGAATACGCCCCGGTCTGCGCCCGCCGCCATGGCGAACTGCGCACCTTCCCCAACGCCTGCGAGGCCCGTGCCGCCGACTACCGCGTCGTCGAGGACGGCCCCTGCTGATTTTTCCTTCTCCCCTGTCGGGTGAGTCCGCCGGGAGGCGAATTCACCGTCCCACTGGCACGATAAAAGGCGGCGAATGCCGGGACCCTGCGAAGCAGCGGGGACCGGGCGGGTGGACCGGACCACCCTTGGTCCTTCGCAGGCTCAGGGCGTTCGAAACTCGAAAAGCCAACAATTGGCTTTTCGTCTGCTGCGCGGACCGCTTCTCACCCCCAAGGGAGAAGGCAAGGTCGCGGATCGGAGTGGTTGCCTACGCCGAATACGCCCCGTCGGCCGGGCCGGCATAAAGCTCTGCGCCGTCCTCGTCGCAAATGCGCAGACGGTCGGGGATCTGCGGCATGGCGAGGCTGTGGAACAGCGCGGTGGCGCCCTGCAGGGCGGCGCGCAGGTTCGGCGCGTCCAGCGATACCTTGTCGAGCGTGGCTTCGTCGACGTCGCGCGAGCGGCTCGACGAAGAACGTCAAGCAAGCCTCCGTTGCAGAGTTTTGCGCGAGATCGTCAGTCCGAGATCGTCAGTCCATTGCCGGCAGGTGCGCCAGGCGCGCCCTGCCTGGTCAGCCTTTCGACTTCGGCTTCAGGCTGCTCTCGGCTTGCTTGACCGAGGAACCGAACGGGGAGGCGGCCTTGGCCACCACCTTGTCTTTCCTGGGCTTGCGCGTTTCGCGATTGCTGCGCTGCTGACCCTTGGCCATCTGTCTGCTCCTTCGTACGTGCTGGGGTGGGTGCGGTGTCAGACGGCCGGGCTGTCGGGGACAGCCGGGGCGTCCGCCACTTCGAGGTTGTCTTCCGTGGTGACCCGCTCATAGGTCTCCTCCTCGCTGCGGATGCGATATTGCGGCGAGCCATCCTTGACCGGCAATCTGCTCTTGATCTGAAACAGCTCGGCCGTCTGCTGGGCGAGCCCGCTGCGGCTCTTCATGCGCACGGTCTGGCCGATGGCGAAGAGGTGCGAGGGCGTGTCGGTGCGCGGACGCGCATTCTGCTGGAAGCGGATCATGCTGCGTTCTCCTGGTCGCGCCTCAGCGCTGTTTCGAGTTCGAGGTAGTCGATGGCGACAAGCTGGCTGGTGGCCGGGTTCTTCACCGCCCTTGCCGGCAAATGGATGAAGGTAGCGACGCGACGCCAGGCAAGCCGCGACATGCCCTCGATCAGCTCTTCGTCGTGATCGATGTCATAGTCGCCGGCTGGCAGTTGCCCTTCCAGCCCGCCAAGCACGAAGGGTGCCGCGAAATGGGCGATGGAACGGGTGGTGCGATCCGGCATTGGCTTGGCTCTGGTTCGTCGATGCTTTCCGGCATCAACCGGGAACTCAACCATCGGCGATTGGAATGAGTTTGGCGGGTCGAGTATCTCCGACGCCGCTATATGCCAAGCTTGGCCCAAAAAACGATCTCAGACCAATAATCCGAAATTGTTGGCTATTCAAGCTGATTTCCGCCACGGCTCGACGGATATAAAAAATTTCTCGTATAAACCCCTAATAAATCTGCTATCCTGGAACAATATCAGCCAGTTTCTTATTTAGAGAGCATCGGAATAATTATTCCAGTGCCTAAGATTATTTTTTACGAAAGGGAAAAATATATGAGGATCATGAAAACGCCGGATCGTCCGACCGCAACAATCGAGCCAATCGTCCTCTTCCCCAAGGCAATATCAGTGCGCCTGACGATAAGAAGCGACGAAGCGGCACGGCGCAAGATTGCCGACACCGACGGCACGCAACGGCGGGAGCGCCGGCTCGCCGAGAGCAACCGGCTGATTTGACCGGGCTGCGCTGCTTTGGGTTCAACCGCAGCAACACCTTGTCCGGACCGAAGAGGATATCCGGCCGCACCCTTGAATCTATCTCTTCCATGCCTTAGGTCCGGCAAGCGGACAAACACGGCAGGTTTCCCATCAACAGAGATCAGAGAAGAGCGGCGGGTGCTGGAGCTGGCGGACAGCCGCCGCTGGGCCTCGACCAATATGTGCAGCAGGCGCTGCAGCTGCATCAGGGCGGGCGCCGGCAGGAGGCTGAGACGCTCTACCGGCAGGTGCTGGCGCGCAAGGCCAATCACCCGGCGGCGGCGCATTTCCTGGGCCTGCTGCTGCACCAGACCGGGCGCAGCCCCGAAGGGCTGGAGCTGATCGAGCAGTCGGTGCGTCTGCAGCCGAAGAATCCGGATTTCCTCAACAATCTCGGCACGGTGATGCGCGATCTCGGCCGCATCGCAGCGGCCGCCGATTTCTTCCGCGGCGCGGTAGATCTCAAGCCCGACCAGCTCGCGGCACGCGATAATCTGGGTTCGGCGTTAAAACAGCTCGGCCAGTTCGAGGCTGCGGAGGACATCTATCGCGGCACAATCGGGCGCAATCCCTTCCATGTCCGCGCCCGCATCGGGCTGGCCGAAACGTTGCAGGAAGCCGGTCGTCTGGACGAGGCGCTGGCGACCTTTCGCGAGGCGCTGATGATCCGGCCCCGGGATGCCGACCTGTTGCACGGGCTCGGCGTCGGGCTGATGGAAAAAGGCAAGCTCGGTGAAGCGGCCGATCTGTTCCGGCAGGCGGTGGCGATCACGCCGGGCATGGCCAAAGCCTGGCTGATGCTGACGCAGGTCAAGCGCCAGAAGGAGCGCGACGCCGAACTCGCCGGCATGGAGGCCCAGCATGCCAAGGCGCCGGCCGACAGCCTGGCACGCATGCAGCTGTCCTTCGGTCTCGGCAAGGCCAATGACGATTTGAAGGACTACAACAGGGCCTTCGACTATTTCGCTGAAGGCAATGCGATCCGCCGCAAGGGCATCGATTATGATCCGGTCAGGACGCGGGCCGAATTCGAGGCGATGAAGACGGTGTTCAACGCCGGCTTTTTCGAAAAGCACAAGCCAAGTGCAATCTCCGACGACACGCCGATTTTCGTCGTCGGCATGCCGCGCTCCGGCACCACGCTGGTCGAACAGATCATCGCCAGCCATCCACAAGTCTATGGCGCGGGCGAGCTCAGCATGTTGAAAACCGCGGTCGGCAAGCAATTTCCGCTGACCATGCCGGGAGGTTTCCCCTGGGGACTGGTCGATGTATCCGACGCGGAGTTTGCGGAGGCGGGCCAAGCCTATCTCGACATGCTGCATGAGCGCTATCCCAACTTCAGGCATGTCACCGACAAGATGCCCGGCAACTTCCTGCTCATCGGCTTCATCCATATGATGCTGCCGAAAGCCAGGATCATCCATTGCGCGCGCGATGCGGCGGCGACCTGCCTTTCGATCTACAAGGTGCATTTCCGCGGCGACAACCATCGCTACGGCTATGATCTGGGCGAGCTCGCCGATTTCCACAACATCTACACCGACATCATGGCGCATTGGCGCGATGTTCTGCCGGGCGTCGTGCATGACGTGCGTTACGAGGATTTCGTGGCCGACCAGGAGGGACAGACGCGGGCGCTGATCGCGCATCTCGGCCTGTCCTGGGACGACAAGGCGCTGTCGTTCCACGAGACCGACCGTCCGGTGCGCACGGCCTCGGCCGCGCAGGTGCGCCAGCCGATGTATCAGGGCTCGGTCGATCTCTGGAAGCGCTATGGCGACAGATTGAAGCCGCTGCTGGACAAGCTGGCCTGAGCAGCGGCTAAAGCTCGATGAAGGGCTGGAAGCCTCCGAAGATCATGCGCTTCATATCGAAGGGCATAGGCCCCAAATCGGGCGTCAAACGCGGATCGGCCATAACCTTGGCCATTACCGCGTCGCGGCTTTGCCTGGATGAATAGACGGCCCAGGCGAAGACGACGATCTCGTCGTCTTTTGCCTGAACGGCACGCGGAAACGAGGTCAACTCACCATAGGGCACGTCGTCGGCGATACATTCGACATAGGCGAGCGCTCCGTGTTCCTTCCATATCGGGCCTGCGAGGTTGGCCAGCTTCTTGTAGTCATCGATATTTGCCTTCGGCACGGCGAGCACGAAACCATCGACATAGGACATCAGGTTCTCCTTGGAGTATCTCACAAAGCTCCTTACCGGCGTCAGCCGGTGAGGAGCTTTGTCAGCGGTGGTCAGTCTTTCTTCGCCGGCGCGTTCATCGCCCATTCGACCCCGAAGGGATCGCGCATGTTGCCCCACTGGTCGCCCCAGAACATCAGCTGCAGCGGCACTGCGACTTCGCAGCCGGCATCGACCGCGCGCTTCCACCAGCCATCGATCTCGTCGGCGCCGAGATGGAGCTGCATGGTATAGCCCTGCGGCTTGACGGCAGGCATGCCGTTTTCGGGGTAGAAATCGGAAATCATCAGCGTCGAGCCGTTGATGTGGAGATGGATGTGCATGGTGCGGCCCTGCTCATCGGGCGGATAGAAGAACACCTGTTCGGCGCCGAAGGCCTTCTTGTAGAATTCGGCGGCCTTGAAGGCGCCGTCCAGCTGCAGATAGGGGGTCAATCCACCGAGAACTTTCGCGGCCGGCTGAATGGGGGTCTGGTCGGTCATGTCTTGTTCCTCTTTGGGTTTGGTCTGGGCGCTTGGTCTGGCCTTTGCGAACCTCAGGACGAACGAGGCGGCGGCAATCCTACATGTCTGATGCGATTTTTTGGGCCGATGCGATTTTTGGGTGAAATGAACTTGCGTCGGCGGCGCACAATCAGAGCGCAATCCTCGCTGTCAGCAGGCTAGAAAGGGGACCGCTTCTTCAACCCGCTGAGACGACAATGATCCTCTATTACCAGACCCATTCGCCCTTTGCGCGCAAGGCGCTCGT
Source organism: Mesorhizobium sp. M0772 (assembly GCF_040320135.1). Taxonomy (NCBI): domain Bacteria; kingdom Pseudomonadati; phylum Pseudomonadota; class Alphaproteobacteria; order Hyphomicrobiales; family Phyllobacteriaceae; genus Mesorhizobium; species Mesorhizobium sp. M0772. Next base: position 218,857 of record NZ_JAMYPB010000001.1, read on the forward strand.
CTTCGCCCATGAGGTCGGGCTTGCCGACCGGCTCGAGGTCATTCATCACGAGACCAGCCCGACCTTGCGCAATGCCCGTGTCTACGCCGAAAACCCGCTCGGCAAGGTCCCGGTGCTGCTGCGGCCGGATGCGCCGCCGCTCTTCGATTCCGATGTCATCTGCGCCTATCTCGATACGCTGCATGACGGCCGCAAATTGCTGCCGCCAGATGGCGAGGCGCGCTGGCAGGCGTTGCGGCTGCAGGCGGTCGCCCAAGGCCTGGCGCAGACGGGCATAGGCCTGCGCTGGGAGACGGAAAGGCGGCCCGAACAGTTGCGCTATGCGGCGCTTGCCGAAGGCTACCGGGAAAAAATCGAGGCCAGCTATGACTGGATCGAAAGCGCGCTGGACGACGAGACATCGCTCCATATCGGCCATATAGCGCTTGCCACCACGCTGTCGTGGATGGCGTTCCGCCAGCTGCCGTCCTTTCGCGCGCGGGCGCGGCTGACGCGCTGGTTCGAGGCGTTCGAAAAGCGCCGATCGATGCAGGCGACGCCGCTGTCTGGCGATACGCATGACTGAGCAACGGTCGCCCCGCGGCGGCCTGCATCGATCTTTCCCGACCGCATGGTCAGGGCGCCCTGCAGATCTGCGGGCCGTTTTGCGCGTCGATGAGGATTTCCGGCCAGCCGATATCCTTGCGCAGTTCGATCGGCAGGGCCAGAAGCTCGCGCTCGCTGCGATAGCGGGCGCGGTTCTGTGCGTAACGGGCGGCGACGCGGCCTATGGATGACAGGATGGACATGATGCGTTCTCCTCAGATGAAGCCGGCATCATCGTGTCGGCATCCCAAGGACGCAGCAGGTTCAGGCGATCCGACAGAGCGCTGAAAATATTCTGGGAGATGTGAGACCATGGCCGCAACACAGTGCGGCCCATGGTGGTAGTTCCTCAGCCCGCCGTTTCAGCCACTGAGCGGAAGAAATCCTCGGGGTCTTCGACTTCGGTCAGCTTCCGCTTGTCGATCAGCCAGAAGCGGTTGCCGATGGCGCGGATGAAGGAACGGTCGTGCGAGGCGAGCACACAGCTCGCCTGGTGCTTGAGCAGTTCCTCCTCCAGCGCTTCCTGGCCGTCGATGTCGAGATGGTTGGTCGGCTCGTCGAGCAGGTAGAAGTTGGGGTTGGCGAGTCTCAGCGCCAGCATCATCAGCCGCGCCTTCTGGCCGCCGGACAGCACGCCGATCTTCTTCTCCTGCATCTCAATGACAACGCCGGCGCCGGCAAGCAGCGAACGGGCGCGCTGCTCGCCGACATCGTAGCGGCGCGAGACCATGGCCAGCGGCGTGTCGTCGCCACTGATGCCGGCCAGCGCCTGGTCGCTGTAACCGAGCACCGTCGACGGCGTCACTTTGACGTTCGGCACCGTGTCAGGCTCGGAGATGGCATTGCGGATCAGGTTGACGAAACGCGACTTGCCGACGCCGTTGCGGCCGAGCAGCACGATGCGATCGCCCTGGCAGATGTGGCGCTTGCCGGTCTTGAACAGCAGCATGCCGTCCGGCGTTTCCACCCTGGCGTCGTCCAGCGTAATCAGCATCTTGGCATGGGTGCCGCGGTTGGCCAGCCGGATCGCGCCGGCTGATTTCTCGCGATGCGCCGATACCGCGTCGTCTTCCAGCTTCTCCGCCCGTTCCCTGAGTTGCTTGGTCTTCACCGTCAAAAGGTCGCTGCCGGAATTGATGCCGATGTTGTTGAGCTTGGCGGCCTGCTTGCGCAGTTGCTGCGCCACCTTCATGTCGCGCTCGAACCGGCGCGCCGTCGAAGCGTCCAGGTCGTCGAGCGCTTGCCTCGCCCTGAAATAGGGCAGTGCAAACACCGGCGAGTCCTCCGGGCGCAAGAACAGCGTGCGGTTGGTGACGGCGTCGAGAAAGGCGCGGTCGTGACTGGCGATGACCACCGGCACCTCGCGAGGCAGGGCGTTCAGCCAGCTTTCCAGCTGGCTGATCTTGGCGAGGTCGAGATGGTTGGTGGGCTCGTCGAGCAAAAGCACATCGGGGTCGGTGACCCAGACGCGGGCAATCAGCGCCAGCCGCTGCCATCCGCCGCTCAGCGCCTGCATCGGCCGTTCGCGCATCGGCTCGGGCACGTCGAGCGAATCCAGCACCACATCGACGCGCCACATCTCGCTGTCGGCCTGCTCGGCCGGCAAGGCATCGGCCACCACCTGATGGAAGCTGCGGCTAAGAAGGGCAGGCGGAACCGACTGCTCGACATGGCCGACACGCAGGCCGCGCGTGCGAGAAATGTCGCCCGAGGTCGGCTCCAGCGCGCCGGTCAGGCATTTAAGCAAGGTCGACTTGCCGCGGCCATTGGCGGCGACGATGCCGAGCCGGTCGCCGGCGCCGATGGTGAGGTCGAGATTGGAAAACAGCGGCGCACTCATGGTGACGCCGAGGGATTTGAGGCTGATCAGGGCCATTGCGATTTCTCTGGTCTCGCCGGAGACAACTCCGGATGCACTTTGACGGTGTGCTTGCCGGCCATCAGGCTCAGCTTTGCGCACCACGAAGGGCAGACCAAAAAATCGAAACGGGAAAAAACCCGTGATGTCCCTGGTCAGCCCTGCAAGCGAACCCGCAGGGCAGAAATCGGGCCACGCTGACGATGGTGATCGATAGACACGCAGCCCTCCTTTCAAGACAAAACTTTGAGTGTGTGGAGCGATTACACCAAAGGCGGGGGTGGAGGCAAGTGGGCGACGGATGCGGCGGTGGTGGAGCGCTCTTTCCTTCTCCCACAAGTGGAGAAGGAAAGAGGTGCTATTTCCCCGGCCGTCCCGTCTTGCCCGGCCGGCGCTTTTCGCGGCGGGCGTCGGCGGGGTCTTCGTAGGAGCCGATGCCGGCGCGCTGGCGAATGATTGGCTTGGCGTCGCGTTCCTTCGCGCCCCCCTCTGCCCTGCCGGGCATCTCCCCCACTCGGGGGGAGATTGGCTGGGGCTTGGCCGGCACTTTTCCTTCGACCGGCTTTTCCGTGCGCCGCACGGTCATCTCGTCGAGCGAATTCTTCTTGAACAGTGGCTTGGTGGCGCCGCCCGGAATGCCGAAGTCGGAGCCGTGCGCTTCCTGCGCCGACTGTTTCTTGAACAGCGAGCGCGACACCGCGCCTGACGGTGTCGGCATGTCGGTACCAGGCCCCATATCGTCGATCGACGGCTTGGCAAATAGCGGTTTCTTCACCGGCACGGCGCCCTCGGCACCCATTTCGTCGAGCGCCGGCTTGCGGAAGAGGTTGGACCGGGCAGCCCTGGCCGCCTCTTCAGCCGCGCGTGCGTCGTCGAACTTGCGGAAACGCTCCTGTTCCTCAGCCGTACGGTGCTTGGCCACGCCCTTGTTGTGCTTGCCCTTCTCGCGGCCGGAGACCGGGCTTTCCATGTCGGCGTATTTGGCCAGCGGGTCTTCCGAGATGGACAGTTCCATCTCGCGCAGCCGCTTGATCTCGTCACGGATGCGGGCGGCCTTCTCGAAGTCGAGATTGGCGGCGGCGTCGCGCATCTGCTTTTCCATGGCGTCGAGATGAGCCTTGAGATTGTTGCCCATCATCGCACCGGCGCCGTCGGTGAACTGCGAGATATCGGCGCGGACATGGTCCTTCTCGTAGACCGAGTCCAGAATGTCGGAGATGCGCGACTTCACCGATTCCGGGGTGATGCCGTTGGCCGCGTTCCATTCCATCTGCTTTTCGCGGCGGCGGTTGGTCTCGGCCATCGCCCGCTCCATCGAGCCGGTGACCTGGTCGGCATAGAGGATGACCTTGCCGTCGAGGTTGCGGGCGGCGCGACCGATGGTCTGGATCAGCGACGTCTCGGAGCGCAGGAAGCCCTCCTTGTCGGCGTCGAGGATGGCGACGAAACCGCATTCAGGAATGTCGAGGCCTTCGCGCAGCAGGTTGATGCCGACCAGCACGTCGAAAGCGCCGAGGCGGAGATCGCGCAGAATCTCGATGCGCTCCAGCGTATCGATGTCGGAGTGCATGTAGCGAACGCGCACGCCTTGCTCATGCAAATATTCGGTCAGGTCTTCGGCCATGCGCTTGGTCAAAACGGTGACCAGCGTGCGGTAGCCGGCGGCCGTGGTGTCGCGGATTTCGCCGACGACATCGTCGACCTGGCTTTTCGCCGGGCGGACTTCGACCGGCGGATCGATCAGGCCGGTCGGGCGGATGACCTGCTCGGCGAACACGCCGCCGGCCTGTTCCATCTCCCAGGCGCCGGGTGTCGCAGAAACCGCGACGGAGAGCGGACGCATGGCGTCCCATTCCTCGAAGCGCAACGGGCGATTGTCCATGCAGGAGGGCAGGCGAAAACCATACTCCGCCAGTGTCGCCTTGCGCCGAAAGTCGCCACGATACATGCCGCCGATCTGCGGCACGGTGACGTGGCTTTCGTCGATGAAGACCAGCGCATTGTCGGGGATATATTCGAACAAAGTCGGCGGCGGATCGCCCGGCTGGCGTCCCGTGAGATAGCGCGAATAGTTCTCGATGCCGGCGCAGGAGCCGGTGGCTTCCAGCATCTCAAGATCGAAGCGGCAGCGCTGTTCGAGCCGCTGTGCCTCCAGCAGGCGGCCGGCGCGCTCGAGCTCGACCAGCCGGTGCTTGAGCTCCTCCTTGATCGACTTGATCGCCTGGTTGAGCGTTGGACGCGGCGTCACGTAGTGCGAGTTGGCGTAGATCTTGACGCTCTTCAGCTCGCCGGTCTTCTGGCCGGTGAGCGGATCGAATTCGGTGATCGCCTCGATCTCGTCGCCGAACATCGAGATGCGCCAGGCGCGGTCCTCAAGGTGGGCCGGGAAGATTTCGATCGTGTCGCCGCGCACGCGGAACGAGCCGCGCACGAAATTGATGTCCTGGCGCTTGTACTGCTGGGCGACCAGATCCGCGAGCAGAGCCCGCTGGTCGAGCCGGTCGCCGATCTGCATCTGGAAGGTCATCGCAGTATAGGTCTCGACCGAGCCGATACCGTAAATGCAGGACACCGAGGCGACGATGATGACGTCGTCGCGCTCGAGCAGCGAGCGGGTCGCCGAATGCCGCATCCGGTCGATCTGCTCGTTGATCGAGGATTCCTTCTCGATGAAGGTGTCGGTGCGCGGAACGTAGGCTTCCGGCTGGTAGTAGTCGTAGTAGGAGACGAAATACTCGACCGCATTGTCGGGGAAGAATTTCTTGAACTCGGAATAGAGCTGCGCGGCCAGCGTTTTGTTGGGCGCCAGGATCAAAGCAGGGCGCTGCGTCTGCTCGATTACCTTGGCCATGGTGAAGGTTTTGCCGGAGCCGGTGACGCCGAGCAGCACCTGAGTGCGATCATTGTTGTCGACGCCCTCGACAAGATCCTTGATGGCGGTCGGCTGGTCGCCGGCCGGCTCGAAATCCGACACCATCTTGATGGCGATGCCGCCTTCGGATTTTTCCGGGCGGGCAGGGCGGTGCGGCGTCCACAGCACGCCGTCCTTGTGCAGCGGGTTGCCGGATTCGATCAGCGCCGACAGCGCCGCGACCGTCGCGGTGACGCTGCCCGAGGCCATCGTCTCGGCGTCTTCCAGCGAGATGTCGAGACCGGCGACCGGGTTGAGGCCGGCGGCGGTGCGCTCGCGGGCCGTGGCCGCGCCGCCCATCGAGGTGCCGCGCGAACTGCGGCCGGGGGAGGTTGAGCGTTCCGGAATCTTCTTCGCCACCTTCGGCGGCTTGGCGCCGCCGGAACTACGCCCTTCCTTCTCGGCCTCCTGCTCTATCTGCTCTGCCCAGTCGGCAATCGAGCCGCTCAGCGGCGTGCCGGTGAAGTCGGCCTGCGGCGCCTCGGCGAAGCCGCCTCTGTGCAGAGGCTCCGAGGCATCGAGGAAATCGGTCAGCGGGCTGCGCCGCTTCGGCGGCGAAGCGCCGTTGTCACCCGCCGGAGACGGTGTCTTTTTGTCAGGGAGTTTGGCCATGCCCCAAATATGGGCAGAGTCCGCCAAAATGGAAAGAGTGCAGTGGCGAAGGGCGCTAAGCGGGTCGAAGCTCCTGACACAAGGGTGTCAGGAGCTGTGTTACGCGAAGCCAGGCCGCCTGCTCAATTGAACCACAGCGCGAAGGTCAAAAACCCACCGCCACCGAACTGGCGCTGGATCTGGTCGAACTCGCCGCTGGTTACGATCTCACCGCTCTCGAGGTAGGGCGCGATGGCCGGGCCGGTAATCGACAGCACCAGGTCGAAAGGCTTCGGTTCTTCGAAGAAACGCTTCATGTTGATGCCCTGGCCGGTGCTGACCGTGATGCGGAAATGCGGCAGCAGCTTGCGGCCTTCCAAAAGGTCTTCGGCCATGGTCAGAGTGGCGAGCCAGGCCTCGACCTGCTCCTCGCCGACTTCGAGCCCGGTGAGCGGGTTCTCGCCCTTCTGCTGCGGTCCCGGCAGCCATTCGCGGTCATTGTCGGTCTCGGCGCGGATCGCCTTCCAGTCCTGGCGCGACAGCCGGATCATTTCGAGCAGATGGCGGCGCGCCGCTTGACGTCGCTCGGGCTCGACCACCGGCCAGTTGACGAGGTGAACCATGGAGATGAAATCCGCGATGCGCCATTCCGATGAGAAGATGCTGCTGCCCATGTCCCCGGCGGGAGGCACCAGAACGTCCTGCAGCGGCAGTTTGGCGCGCGGGAACAGCATGTGGAACGAGCCGTCGAACATGGTCCTGAAATCATGCGCCAGCCAGAAATCGGCCTGCGCCATCAGGAATTCGGCATAGCCCTGCAGCCAGAAACCGTCGGCCCGGTCGAAGCGGAATGTGAGCGAGGGAGCGGCGCCGTCCGACGAGATACCGCCGCGCGACAGCGAGGCCATGATCGCGGCCATGCTTTCATCCGGCGCGATGGCACCGTCTTCGTTGAGATCGATGCCGGCATGGGTGAGGTCGACGACCATGCCGATGCCGGCATCGGCGGGCACCGACCCCAGAGTCGCCGCGGATGTCTCCAGCCGGTCGCGGAAGGCGACCAGAATGGCGCGGAACTGCTCATAGGTCAGCGGTTCGGGATTGGGATTGTCCGGAATCGGCAGCCGCATCAGCGGCAGCATGAAGGATTGCGGGCTTTCGAACCCGTGGCGGTGCAGGCCGCCGGCCAGGATTTCCAGGGCGGTGAAGAATTCGCCGGCGCCGGCGGCGTAGGCTGACGCCGGATCGCCTTTCGCTGCAGACTCAAGCGTTGTGAGCGCACGGTTGCGCTCAGCCACCGTTTTGGCCTCGAACAGCGCGGTCGCCGCTTCGGGCGCGGCGGCGCGGGCCGACGATAAAGGCAGCAACAGGAGGAAGGCGGACGCCAGCAGGCCTGCAAAACGTGTCATCTCATTCCTCCACTATGCCATTGCGCAGACATTACACGCATTTGGCGCCGTGTCTGCCGGCGGCAGCGTTTCAAGGACTGACGGTCGACACTCCCCGGGCAGACCGTCTACACAAGCTAACCGATTGGGCAAACGATTGGGCGTCGCGTGTCGAACTATCCGCTTTCCTACAAACTGTCATGGCTGCCGCGCTTCCTGAAACCATCTCTCGGCGGCGATGTCCGGGATTTTGCACCGAGGGCGGCGACGACGATCATCGATCCGCCGCCGGGGCGGAAGGTGCGGCTGGCCTTTGTCGGCGATATTTCGGCGGTGGCCAACCGTAGTGCGCCGGAGTGCGATCCGGAAATCGCAAAGCTCTTGGGCTCAGCCGATCTGGTGATCGGCAATTGCGAAAGTCCGGTCGTCGAGCGGCCGAGCGTGGCGTTTGGCACGCGGCTTGGCACTCACCATGCGATGAGCGAGCGGTTTCTTGCCGCGGCGCTTGCCGCCGTAGGCATCGCGCGTGAAAAGCTCGTGCTGTCGCTGGCCAACAACCATGTGCTCGACCAGGGCGTCGCCGGTTTCGACGAGACCGTTGCGGCGTTGAAGCGGCTTGGCATCCGCACCATCGGCACCGCGAAAAAAGGACCGGTCGAGCAGGTCAAGGCCGGGCCGCTGACGATCGGCTTTGCCGCCTTCACACTGTGGCGTAATGGCGACGCCGGGCCATTCACCGAGCTTGTCTCGATGCAAAGCGATCCGGCGGCATGGCCGAGAGGCGCGGCCGACAAGAACATCGATCTCATCTGTGCGGTGCCGCACTGGGACTGGGAGTTCCGGCATTTTCCGCAGCCGCAAACGCAAACGCTGGCGAGGTTGCTGGCCGGTCACGGCGTGGGGCTGATTGCCGGGCACCACGCCCATGTCGTGCAGCCGGTGCAATGGGTCGGCAAGACGCTCGTGGCTTACGGGCTTGGCGACTTCCTCGGCACGGCGCTGGCGCGGCAGCCCTGGCCCGGCCGCATCGCCGGCATTTTCGTCGTCGATGTCAGCGCCGATCTCGGCAAGCGCGGCGCGATCGCCGGCTACCGGATGCATCCCTTCATGCGGCTGCGCGCAGGCGGGCATGAGCGGCTGGTTCCGGTCGAGGCGCTGACTGGCCGGATGAAGGGCAAGGTCGAGGCCAGGCTGAAGGCGATCTTTGGCGACTGACAACTTTCCCGTTATCATAGGTGTAATAGGACTTTGCGAGGGGGCGATGGAAGCAGCTGAGTTCATGCCTGATGAAGCGGTGGTCGCCGGCATCAGGAAGAATATCGAGATCTATGAGGCTGGACGGGCTTCGGCCTGCCGCCAGGTGCGCTGGCGGGTGCCGGTGTTTCTGGGGCTGCTGCTGGTTTTTGTCGTGCTGGTGGCCTGGCTGTTCAACAAGGTCGCCGACTTGAACGAGCAATGGTTCTCGACGCCGCATGTGTTCCTCTATGTCGGCGGTTTCTTCGCGGCGCTGCTGCTGTACTTCCTGGCGATCAGGCCGGCGACGAGGGTGCAGCAATCGTTCCGTGACACACTGCTGCCGATCATCTTCGGCTTCATCAGGGATGTGCGCTATCAGCACAGCGTGACGCCGAATTCCTTCGACCGGCTGCCGCGCGCCGTGGTCGGCGCCTTCAACCGGCAGAGCTTCGACGACATCGTGTCAGGCCGCTACGAGGATTTTCCGTTCGAGCTCTACGAGGCGGAGTTGCGCCAAGGTTCGGGCAAAGGCTCGTCGACGGTCTTCAAGGGCGTCATCGTTGCGTTCGAGACGATCGCGCCGTTCCCCGGCATATTGGTCGCGACGCGCCGCAGCAACGCGGTGGTCGGTTTCTTCCGCGGCATCTTCGCCGGCAAGATGCAGGAACTGTCCAGCGGCGATCCGCTGCTCGACGGCGACTACGAATTTCGCACCGACAATGTCGCCGCCGCGCAGCCGCTGGTGAGCGGCCGGTTGGCGCAGGCGCTGAAATGGCTGCACGAGACATGGCGCGATGATCCGGCGCGGGTGGCACTTAATGGCAGCGATGGTTTCCTGCTCTTGCCGCAGCCGAAGAATTTCTTCGAACTGCCCGCCATTTCCGTGCCACTCGATTACACCAAGCACATCGCGCCGATGATCGCCGATATGGGCGCGATCTTGGCGACCGCGGCGCTGGTGCGCAAGATCGGCGCGACGGATGGCGAGGCCTAAAGCGCCGCGCGTCGAAACGAATTCATGCGACGCGCTTCAGGTCTTGTTTTCATGCATATCGTTGCGCCAAAACGGCGGTCCTGTTTGGGCGCATGCATTAGCCAGGCTGCCGCTCGTCAGCAGTCGAAGCCGTAGTTCTGGCGATAATATTCGACGTCTTCTTGCGCCATCGTCTTGAACATCACGCAGACGGTGAAGCTGCCGACCTGGCGACCGTTTCTGGTGTAGCCCCAGTCGGAAATATCGTCCCGGTTAAATTCGAGTTCCTGGCCGGCCACGACATTGTGCACCGCTTGCGGCTCATTGGCCAATGTTCCTGCAAAGCCGGTCGCGGTCTTGTGGAAGGGGATGATCCAGAAATGCTCCGAGGCGTCTCCGTCCCTGACCTCGACCTTCAATTTGTAGCTGGTTGTCCCGGCTGGCGGCGCATCCGACAAGGACAGGAATTCATCGAGGCTGGCGCGCGCCTGCGCAATGGCCGCCGCCATGTCCGGATCGTCCCTGGCGACGCCTACAACCTTGTCGCCGCCCTGGCCGGAATCCTGCGCACCGGCCGGAATCGGCGCCAAGGCCAGCACCAGGGACAGCATGGTTCGAACTGCATGCTTCATGAAATGGCGCTCCTGCGTGTCGATGCCTGACACCATCATGCATCTATCTGGAGTTTTCAACGGCAGTGCGACAGCGTGGTATGGTCCGGCGGCAGGCCGCTCACAACCCGCTCGGCACCAGCCCTGCCAGCCAGTTCGCGGACCGCTTGGCCATGCCGACCGTTGCCGACGCGACGCGGCCGAGATCTGTCTTCACCACGGCGTAGCCGTTCCTGGTGCGGTAGAGCACGCCTGTTCCGCCATCGACCACTTGCTCGTAGGCGACGGGCCGTGCCGCTGCTGCCTCCATGGCCGTCGTCGGGGAGCCGACGGAAACGCTCGGCCGATGGCTCAGTTCCGGCGGCAACGGGGTTTGGACATTCCGGCTGGCCGGCTTCAGTTCCGGGCGGGATGCGGCCGCCGCCAGTTGCGAAGAAGACGCCGACCCCTTGCTGCGGCATATGCCGGAGACCAGCGGATAGTCGAAGTTCTTCTGGTGCAGCATCTGGCTTTTCATCGCCGCTTCGCAGTCAGCGATAGTCGCCCACTTCGCCGGCGTCTCGCCGATATATTCGCAAAGCTTGGCGTCGCAGTCGCAGCCGACAATGGTCATGGCGACAAGGGCGGTCTTGATCACGGTCTTGTCCTTCGGATTGCCCCCCGGCAGCCAGTCCTTCCATCGCGCGCGAACAAGGCGGGATTTTGGCCGCGATCACGCGATGAGCCGGGGGATGCGTTTTTCGGGTACGGCTCACTATAGGTGGATTTCGAGACACCCGGTAGCAGATAGGGCGGGAGCGTGATGCATTTGCAGGAAGAAGCCTGAATAAATCTTGTCGGCTATGGCCGCGACAACTGTTTCTTGGCCCGGTTTTCTACTACGATACTCACGGGGCGATACAACAATATAGGAGGGGTTTGTCATGGGAAGAATTGTTCGGTCCGCTGAGCCTGTGCCGAAAAGGGATTCAACGCTCGAGGGCATTCCAGGCGATGCTCCGCTCGGCGTCGACGATGACAAGCAAGAAGATCAAGGATCGAAAGGCGGCGACGGCTATCTCGACCGGGTGGCGAAGTACGTGCCTGCCGAAGTCGTGGCATTTTTCATCTTCGTCAACTCCATCCTGGTCAATGCCACTGAGCAGCCGGTTGCCAAGGCGTTGACCGATGCGGTGGCGGAAGAGACCAAAGGCAATCCGGGGGACATTCCGGGTAAGGTGCAGGCAGCCATCTATAAGATTGAAATGGCCGGTATCAGCGTCTGGACCATTTCATGGATTATGTTGATCGTCGCGCTGGCGATGACGCCGGTGTATCTGAAATCGGTCAGCGATTCAGCCGACAATGCGGAGGCTCCGGGAGCCAACATCGTCATGTCGATGCTCGCCTTCCCATTCTGGGCCTATGCCGTAAACGCGCTGGCCCTCAGGCCATGGCATGACGGTGCGCTGGCCAGCATCATGCTCGCCACCTTCACGCTCATCAGCGGCGCCATACGGCCGGAATATATAAACGCTGGCCTCAATTTGATCCCGGGCATCGGCCCGAAGAAGTAGCTTGGCCCGCCGGGCAGGCCGCGGTGCAGGGCGCGGCTTCAGTTGTAGACGCGCTCCAGCCTCGCGCCTGCTTCGAACAGCGCCGGCAGCACGATGTGCAGCTTGCGCACGGCGACGATCAGCCCGGTGCGACGGGTGGCCGGATCGATCGGAACGGTTGGCTGAACAGCGCCCGGGCGCCTTCGGGCGGAGCGAAGTCTGCCGCCGAAAGCACGGTGAGCATGATCGCGTCGTTGCCACCGATCTCGACGAAGGACACGCCTCTGTCGATCAGGCGCGGGATCATGTCGGTGAATTGCTGACCGCGCCTGGTGATGAAGATGGTGCCGTCAGCGCCGAAATCGCGTTCCAGCAAAGTATCGGCTTCTTACGCGTCGCTTCGCCGACCGGACCCTTGGCCCAAAAGACAGTCGGCGCCGGGATTTCTCCCAGCGCCTCCCTGTCAGATCAGGACACGGTCGCGGCAGCAACTTCCGTGAAGTCGTCGCGCCATGCCGGCCTTGATTTTGACGGTCCTGCCAGTCACCGCCCGAGGGCAGTGCCCGTTCCAGACCACGCCGTTCTCCACCCTTGCGAGCTTCGTTCGGCGCGCCATCGAAGGTTTTCGCCGTCCTTCATGGCAGCATCGGTCCGCCGTTGGCGTTCGCACGCTTTCCGCGGCCCCGTAGGTCTCGGCATCCGTCCCTCGAACAGGCAAGCCTGCTCTCGCTTCGGGCCGTACGGGCCTCAGGAAATCCGCCTTTTCGCTTTGCCTTTCGGCGTGGCGATCGGTAGCCGCCTGAGATGGGCTAAACTTACGCTGGGTAAGGGTTTTGGGGAATGGGCGTGAGCCTGTGGATAACGGGATTATCGGGGATCGTTTGCCACAAAGCTCGGAATTTCGACTCCAGCTGCATTAGACAGCCCGCCCGCTTTTTGGCGCCTGATCGGCTGTGCCCCTTGCTCCGCCGGCTGGCGCGGGCTTCAATGCCGGCAAAGCATCAAGCCTATCGGCTCGGTGCGGGGAGGGTGCGCATTGAAAGTCGGGGTGGTGCTCAATCCGATTGCCGGCGGCGGCCGGCTGAAACGGCATTGGCCGGAGGTGGCTGCTTCGCTGAAAAAGCATTTCGGCGAATTCGAGCTGCGCGAGACGCAGGCCGAGGGCGACGCCGAAAGGCTGGCGCTCGACCTCGCGGCAAGCGGCTTCGAGCTGGTGATCGCGGCCGGCGGCGACGGCACCGCCAGCGAAGTGGCCGACGGATTGCTGCAGGCTTTCGATGAGAGCGGCCGGACAACCGAACTTGCCTTGCTGCCTTGCGGCACCGGCATCGATTTCGCGCGCGGGCTCGGGCTGCCGAAAGAGGTGGATGCGGTGCTGAAGCGGATCGCCGAAGCCAAGGCGCGCAAGGTCGATGCAGGGCGCATCTGCTACATCGACGACCATGGCGCGCTGGCCAGCCGGCACTTCATCAATATCGCCAGCCTCGGCCTATCCGGCGCCACGGACCGTGCGGTCAATGCCGACAAGCGCAAGGGCGGGATGTCGGCCAAGGCGCTGTTTTTCTGGCGCACCGTGGTCGAGTTCATCCGCTACCGCTTCCAGGACGTCAGGATCACCGTCGACGATGGCACCCCGGTCGAGGCGCGCATGGCGCTGGTGGCGGTCGCCAACGGAAAGTTCTTCGGCGGCGGCATGATGATCGCCCCGGACGCCGAACTCGCCGACGGCCAGTTCGACATCGTCATCCTGCGCGCGGCCGGCAAGCTGAAGCTGATCTGGGATATTCGGCTGCTCTATGGCGGCCGGCACCGCAACCATCCGGCCATCACCATATTGCGTGGCCGGAAAGTGGTGGTCGAACCTATCGGCGATGTCGAGAAGAACGGCGCGCTGGTCGACATAGATGGCGAGTCGCCGGGGCGTATACCCGCGACGTTTGAGATCCTGCCCGGAGCGCTGACGCTGAGATATTGAATCAAGGCGTTGAGGGATTGATTCAGGTGGTTTGAGCGGCGATTCCGGCGAACCGGCCAAAGGCCTGAAATCGCAGGACATATTTACCCGGCTTAGCTTTCCAGCTTGGCTGGGAAACCGGGCGCACGCAGATCCATGTCGACGGCATCCTCGAGCAGTTTGACGATCTGGGTCGACCAGGCGCCGCCGCCATATTCCTGTTTGCCCATCAGGAAAATCTCACTCACAAGCGGCGCCAGTTGGAGTGGCAGTCTGAACTCTCTGCCCATCGCAAGCGCAAAGCCGAGGTCCTTCAGTGCCAGGTCCATGGTGAAGCCAATGTCGTAGGAGCCGTTGAGGATGAGCTGGCTTTCGGTCTCATGGACGAAGCTGTTGCCGGAGGAGGCGACGATGGCGTGGTAGGATTGCGCGAGGTCGAGGCCGCCTTGCTTGGCCAACATCAGCGCCTCGCCGGCGGCGACGAGATGGATGAAGGCCAGCATGTTGGTGATCACCTTGATCACCGCCGCGGAGCCGACCGGACCCATCAGGAACGACTTTGCGCACATCGCTTCGATGGCCGGACGATGGCGCTCGTAAAGCGCAGCATCGCCGCCGACAAGCGCGGTGATCTTTCCGACCGCGGCCAGATGCACGCCGCCGGTGACCGGGCACTCCAGCGTCTCGATGCCTTTGGCCGCGGCGAGGGCGGCGAGGCGCAGGATCTCGTCGCGGCCGTTGGTCGACATCTCGATCCAGGAGCCGCCCCTGGGCAGACCCTCGAGCAGGCCGCCGGCATTAGCCAGCACCGCTTCGCTGACCTTGGGCGAGGGCAGGCAAGTAATGGCATTGCCGGCCTGTGCCGCCGCTTCGGCCGGGCTGGTCGCGGCCGTGGCGCCGAGCGCCACGAGGCGCTCGACGGCGGCGGGGTCGCGGTCGAAGACGATGACGACAAAACCGTTGCGCAACAGGCTGGCGGCAAGGTTGCCGCCGAGATGGCCAAGGCCGATGAAGGCGTAGCGTTCGCTCACGGCATCAGCGGCGTTTGCATCATCTGCAAATGCAGGTCCTTGCCGGTGTAGGGATGCGCGTCGCAGACCGCTTCGTCCAGCTCGACGCCGAGGCCCGGCTCCTTCGATGGAATGACATTGCCGTCCTGCCATTCGATCTTCTTCTTGAGCAGTGTCGCGTGGAAGCCGTCCCACTGCTTCAGCGATTCCAGGATGAGGAAATTGGGCAGCGTCACCGCCAGCTGGATGTTGGCGGCCCCAACGATCGGCCCACAATAGCAGTGCGGCGCGATCTGGATGTGGTATGCCTCGGCCATGGCGGCGATCTTCTTGGTTTCGAGAATGCCGCCGGAACGGCCAAGGTCCGGTTGCAGGATGGTGGCGGCGCGGTTCTCGATGATTCGGGCGAATTCGAACTTGGTCGTCAACCGCTCGCCGGTGGCGATCGGGATCGACGTGCCTCGCGCCACCTGAGCCATCACTTCGGGCATGTCGGGCGGCACCGGCTCTTCGAACCACAAGGGATCGTAGGGCTCGATGGCGCGTGCCATGCGCAGCGCACCCGATGCGGTGAACTGGCCATGCGTGCCGAACAGAATATCGGCGCGGGTGCCGACGGCTTCGCGGATCGCCTTGACCATGCGGGTGGAGACATCGATGTCGATCAGGCGCGGCTGGTGGCCGTCGAAGGCGGTGTAGGGGCCTGCCGGGTCGAGCTTGACGGCGTTGAACCCCTGCTCGACATATTCGAGCGCGCAGGCGGCCGCCAATTCGGGGTCATTGTAGACGTTCCGGCCGTCCGGCGCGTCCTCCGAATGGACGCTGCCGGTGTGCGGATAGAGATAGGTGTAGGAGCGCAGCGTCTCGTGCACCTGGCCGCCGAGCAGTTTGTAGACCGGCTTGTCGGCTTCCTTGCCGACAATGTCCCAGCAGGCCATTTCCAGCGCCGAGAAACAGCCCATGCCGGTAACGTCGGGGCGCTGGGTAAATCCTGAGGAATAGGCGCGGCGGAAGAAGGTCTCGATGTCATGCGGATCGTGGCCGATCAGGTAACGCTCGGCCATGTCCTCGACCAGCTTCGCTGTTATGTGAGCCGAGAAGGTGGCGTTGTAGGCCTCGCCGTAACCGACGACGCCGCCATCGGTGGTCAGCTTGACGAAGATGAAATACTTGCCGCCGATGCCGGGCGGCGGGTTGCCGACTACCCAGGTCTTGACGTCGGTGATCTTCATTTTTGGTCCTCCAGAACCAGTTCGGCGCCCTTCCATCCGGTCATGACCGAGGCGGCGTTGGTGTTGCCGGTGATGTTGGCGGGAAAGATCGAGGCGTCGATGACACGCAGACCTGCGAGCCCGTGCACTTTCAGGCGCGGGTCGACGACGGCGGCCCCGGCGCCCGGCCCCATGCGGCACGTCGAGACCGGGTGATAGACGGTGCCTGAGCGCTTCCTGAAATCCTGGATCAGATCGGCATCCGATTGGATCGATGGGCCCGGCAAAACCTCCTCAGTGATGATCTCGGCCATGGCGGGCATCGAGGCTATCTTGCGCACGAATTTCACCGCCGCCAGCATCTCGTCGACATCGGCGTTGGTGGAATAGGCGTTGGCGACGATCCTGGGATAGTCCAGCGGATTGCTGGAGCGGATCATGATCTCGCCGCGGCTGGACGGGCGGCAGTTGGAGAGGCCGATGGAAAAGCCCGGCCACGGATCCGGCGTCAGGATCGGCCGCTCGCCGCTCTTCGGAATGACGGTCGAGAAAGCCTGGAAATAAAGCTGCATGTTGGGGCGCGAAAACGCCAGGTCGGTTCGGAAGAAGCCGCCGCCATGGTTCATCGACAGCGACAGCGGGCCGGAGCGGGTGAGGATGTACCGCATGCCGACCAGCAGCTTGCCCCACCAGGGCCGCAGGATTTGGTTGAGCGTCGGCACGTTTCCCTTGAAGGTATAGTTGATGCCGACATGGTCCTGCAGATGCGCGCCGACATTTTCGTTGCCGTGGACGACCGGGATGCCAAGCCCCTTGAGCAGTGACGAGGGGCCGACGCCGGACAGTTGCAGCAGCTGCGGCGAGTTGATCGAACCGGCGGACAGGATCACCTCGCGGCCGGCCCGCGCCGTCTTGGTCTCGCCGTTCTGCAGATATTCGATGCCGACGGCTCGCTTGCCCTCGAACAGGATTCTGGTCGCCAGCGCATTGGCTTCGACGCGCACATTCGCGCGCTTCATCGCCGGGCGCAGGAAGGCGCGCGCGGCCGACATGCGGCGGCCATTCCTGGTCGAGATCTGGTAGACGCCGACGCCTTCCTGGGCGGCGCCGTTGAAGTCAGGGTTGAGCGGCAGCCCAGCCTGCTGGCCGGCTGCGAGGTAGCGCCTGGTCAGCGGATGGACGGCGTTCGTCGTGTCGGTGATATGCAGCGGCCCGCCGGTGCCGCGCCATCTGTCGGCGCCGGCCTCATTGTCCTCAAGCGCCTTGAAGCCCGGCAACAGATCGTCATAGCCCCAACCGGGATTTCCGGCATCGCGCCAGTCGTCAAAGTCCTCGCGCGCGCCACGGATCCAGACCATGGCGTTGATCGAGCTGGAGCCGCCAAGCAGCTTGCCGCGCGGCCAATGGTCGACATTGCCGGCAAGGCCGGGGTCCGGCTCGGGCTTGTAGTTCCAGTTGACCGCCGGATCGAAGAAGGTCTTGCCGTAGCCGAGCGGCATCTGGACATAAAAGCGGCGGTCGCTGCCGCCGGCCTCCAGCACCAGCACGGAGAAGCGGCCCGAAATCGACAGCCTGTCGGCCAGAACCGAGCCGGCCGAGCCGGAGCCGACGATGATGAAGTCATAAGTCTGCATGATTGGTGTTGGCGGCTCCGCAAAACTGAGCGCAGCCTATCCGCGACGGCTTGGCCGCGCCCCTGCGGCTTCCGGCATGGCTTGTGAAAAAAGCGACCGTGAGACGCCTGGTCGGAAAAGCCACCATGGAACCGACATTGCGCCGGGAGCCTCGCCCGTCGCGTTGACCTCTTGGGCCCGTGACGCTACGGGATCAAGGGCTATCGCTTTAGGGGAATCTCGGATGGTGCATTACGCGGACGGACGGCCGATCGGCGATCTGACCTTGCGTACGCTCGCCATGCCGGCCGATGCAAATGCGGCCGGCGACATCTTTGGCGGCTGGGTGATGGCGCAGATGGATCTTGCCTGCGGCATCCGTGCGGCCGAGCGGGCCAAGGGCCGCGTGGTGACGGCGGCGGTCAAGGAAATGTCCTTCGCCAAGGCGATGAAGATCGGCGACACGCTGTGCATCTACACCCATGTCGAGCGCGTCGGCCGCACCTCCATGACGCTCAAGGTCGAGGCCTGGGCGCAACGCTACCTCTCCGACCTGATGGAGAAGGTCACCCACGCCGATTTCGTCATGGTGGCGCTGGATAGCGACGGCAAGCCGAAGCCGATTCCAACCGAAAGTTGACATCGTCGATTCTGCCAAGCTTGCGCTTATGTAACATCCCCCGCGCGGGCGATGCGCTGCGCGACATCCAATGGTTGCCTTCACATCCGATTCTGCGGGCGGCGGAGGGAAGACAATGCGTCAACACATGCTGAACGGCTGGCTCGTGGCGGCCCTCGTCGCGGTGATCTGCCTGCTTGGCACGACCGCTTATACCGAGATCAGGAAAGAGCTTCCAAGCGTTGCCTGCACGCACGACCGGACCGTTGGCAACGAGCGGACTGCCCAGCGGTCTGCAAGGGTAGAGACGTGCGGCGCAGTGTGTTGCAGCAACCCTGCGTCAAAGGCCTGAGGGCCCGTCAGCGGAAGACCTCGTCAGCCTCAAAATGATGATGCGCCGGCGAACGAAACGCTGCAGCTATGTCGCGATGGCGCGACCAACGATGCCAGGGCGGATCCAGTTAAACCCGGGTACGCGTCGTCGACGGCAAAATCCGTAAACTATTGCTGGGCAACGGTTTTCAGGCGTGCACGCCATCGAATCTTTCACGCGCCGCCTGGACCCGCGAGGTGTTCTTCCGCGCCCATTCGCCGAGCGCGCCGACCGGCACCAGCAGCTCATGGCCGAGCTCCGTCAGCTCATAGTCGACGCGTGGCGGGATGGTCGGGAACACGGTTCGGGTGACGAAGCCGTCGCGCTCAAGACCGCGCAAGGTGGTGGTCAGCATCTTCTGCGAAATGCCGCCGACAGCGGCGCGCAACTCATTGAAACGCAGCGGTCCGCCGCCCAGCTTGCCGACGACCAGAACGGTCCATTTGTCGCCGACGCGCTGCAGGATTTCCGAGACGGCGCGGCAGTCTTCGGTGTTGTGCGGGTGCCTCAGTAACATAACGGTGCCTCCTTGCGCTGCCATTTGTCAGTATCTCATATAGCGCCGGTATCCAAACGATACCAGCTTTTGCATATATGGAGAGCCCCATGTCCAAGCCCAAAATCGCCATCGTCGTCGGTTCGACACGCGCCGCGCGTTTCGCCGATGTGCCCGCCCAGTGGATCGCCAAGATCGCGAAATCTCATGCCGACATCGACGTCGAGACCGTCGACCTGCGCGACTGGCCGCTGCCCTTCTTCGACGAGGTCGCCTCGTCCGCCTGGGCGCCGTCGCAGAACGAAGTTGCCCAGCGCTGGCAAAAGAAGGTCGCCGAATTCGACGGCTTCATCTTCACCGCCGCCGAATACAATCATGGCCCGACGGCCGTGCTGAAGAACGCCATCGATTACGCCGCCAATGAATGGAACAAGAAGCCGGCCGGTTTCGTCGGCTATGGCAGCGTCGGCGGCTCGCGCGCTGTCGAACATTTGCGTCTTGCCGCGGTCGAATTGCAGATGGCGCCGGTCAAATCCGCCGTTCACATTGCCTGGAGCGATTTCCTGGCGGTGCGCCAGGGCGAGAAGAAGCTCGAGGAGATCGAGCATCTGAACCAGGCTGCCACGGCGCTGGTCAACGACGTTGCCTGGTGGGCCCGCGTGCTCAAGGCAGCGCGTCAGGCCGACGCGATTGCCGGCGAAGCCCAGGCGGCCTGAGCCTTATCCTCCCAAGGACCGATGATTTTTCCAAAGGGCGGCGTTTGCGCCGCCCTTTTTCATTCACGTGAAGAGGCGCTCTCGGCTCCCTTGGCCGGATGGTGGAGTCGGACCGGCAAGGTCGCGCTGATGCCTTGACGATCCCGCGCGAAGGATCGCCGCCTGTCACAGCCAACCGCCGGAAAACCCGGCCCGGCGCAGTCCTGTGGTGATGGCCGGCACGCGGCGCATCAATCGCCACAGGAAGTCGGACCGGTAGTTCTCGATCATCAGGGCGATCGGCCCCTGGTTGATGCCGACATGGTCCGGCGATACCCAACCGCAGGCGCGGCCGTCGTCGGCAGCGATCGTCGGGTTGAAGCTCGCGGTGAAGCCGTAAGGGTTGCCGTCGCGCAGGTCCATCTCGTGGAAATGGCGCAGCGCCGGCAGCACGATTTCCGGCGCAAAAGGCAAGGAGGCGATTGCCGCCCATGGCGACAGCGTGCCGTCATCGGGGCCAAACGGTGCGCCGCGGGCGAGATAACCGAAGAAGCGGCGTCCATCGGCTCGCCGCGCGATCGGACCTGGGCCGTCGCTGGCGGTGACGCCCCAGCAATTCTCGCCATAGCCCGCGAACCCCCTCGGATTGCGGATTGCGTAATCGCGCTGCAGATACGTCGCCTGGCGGCTGTTTTCGAAATAGTCCCGGTCGTGATCGCGCATGAAGGCATCGCGGATGTCGCGAAAATCGATCCAGATATGCGAGAACTGGTGGATGAAAAGCGGGCCGGCATAGACCATCTCGCGGCCGTAGATGGTCTTCCATTTGTAAGTGGACAGCCAGGCCGCGTAGCTCTCGGGAGTTAGCGAGTGGGTCGGCGAACCGAGACCCAGGACGTACAGGATCAGCGCCTCGTCAAATCCTTCCCAGCGGTAGCGGAGAAAGCCTTTTCCAGGCCGCCAGCCATGGGTGACGGTGGCGCCGCCGTTCTGCGCCCAGCGCCAGTCGGCACGGCGGTAGAGCGCATCGGCAAGCTGGCGGATTTCCAGTTCGAGCTCATCGTCCTCGTCGAAATAAGCGCCGGCGGCCAGAACACCGGCAAGCAAAAGGGCGGTATCGATCGTGGACAGTTCGCAATTCCAGACGCGGCGGCCGGTCTTCATGTCGAGGAAATGATAGTAGAAACCTTTGTAGCCGGTGGCATCGGGCTCCGGCCCGTGCGGGGCGTTCCAGAAGAAGCGAAGCGTGGCGAGCGTCCGCTCGATTGCGGCATCGCGCGTCATGAAACCGCGCTCGACACCGACGGGATAGGACGACAAAGCGAGCCCGACGGCGGCTATGCTGGCAGGCGACGCCTGCGTGTTGCGGTCGGCGACCAGGCCGTTGGCAGGGTTGGCCTCGTTGAGAAAATACTCGAAGGACAGGCGCTGGATATCTTGGAGAAGCTCGTCGTTTAGCGCGTGTTCGTTCGATGCATCCATGACAATCGATATAGAGGCTTTGGCTGCTTTTGCCATTCTTCCAGCGGATCAATCATGGGTGAGGGCAGGCTGGGGCCGATAGCGAAAGGCGCTGCCGACGCACCGAATTCAAATCGAGGGGCTGCGAAGATCGGTTGGACCGCCATATGCACGGCCCTGCCATCTGGCCTGGCCGTCCTCCCCTGATATATCCGGCTGCGATCCATCACATGAGCATGCCCCGTGAAGTCACCCAGCCTGTCAGGCGTCGTTTCCCCCATGACCCCGGTGCTGGTCTGTGCACTTGCGATCTTCCTTCTGTCCGCCATGGATGCGGCGATGAAAATCCTGGTCATCGCCGTCGGTGTCTACAACACGGTGCTGTGGCGAAGCATGCTTGCGAGCGTGGTCGCGGGCACGGCCTGGGCGGCGGGGCCGCGTTCCCTTCCCACGCCTTCCGTGCTGCGGCTACACGCGCTGCGCGCCGTGATCGTGGGCATCGTTCTGCTGTCGTTCTTCTGGGGCCTTGCCAGATTGCCGCTAGCGGATGGGATCGGGCTTAGTTTCGTCGCGCCGCTGTTCGCTCTCCTGCTGGCGGCGCTGCTTTTGGGCGAACGCATACAGCGCCAGGCGATCTGGGCGTCGCTGGCGGGCATCGCCGGCGTCGTCATCATCATGGCCGGACAGTTCGGGCAAGGGAACTATACCGGGGATGCCCTGCTTGGCACGGTGGCGGTGCTCGCATCGACGGTGTTCTACGCCTACAATCTGATCCTCTCGCGGCGGCAGGCGCTGGTGGCCAAACCAGTCGAGATCATGCTGTTCCAGAACCTGTGCGTTGCCGCCGTCCTTCTCCCCGCCGCTCCCTGGCTCGCGGTTGCCCTGCCGGGCAATCTCTGGCTTCCACTGGCCGGGGTGACGGCGCTGTCGCTCTCCGGCCAGTTCCTGATGAGCTGGTCCTACGCGCGCGCCGAAGCGCAATATCTAATCCCGACGGAGTATTCCGCCTTCATCTGGGCGATCGTGTTTGGCTGGCTGTTCTTCGACGAGGCGGCGACCTGGACCACGCTGGCTGGAGCGGCCCTGATCGTGGCCAGTTGCCTGATCGCCTCGCGCTCCAATCCGAAGCTTGCCGAACCGATCGAAGCCGCGGTCTGAGGGCGCTATTCGCTTTGACGGCAGAGCGTCAACGCACCACTTCGCGATGGCCGCTGGGCAGCCGGGTGGCGATCAGCTTGTCGATGCGGCGGCCATCGAGGTCGACGACCTCGAAACGCCAGCCTTGCGCGTCGACGCATTCGCCGGTCGCCGGCAGATGGTGCATGTGCGACAGCACATAACCGGCGACGGTCTCGTAGTCGCGGTTTTCCGGCAGGTCGATACCGAGAACGTCAGCCATCTCGTCGGCTTGCATGTATCCCGCGAGCAGCCATGAGCCGTCCTCGCGCTTGACGGCGTTTTCCTCGTCGCCGGCGTCGGTATCGGCCCGGAAGACGCCGGTGATGGCCTCGAGGATGTCGGCAGGTGTGACGATCCCTTCGAAATGGCCGTATTCGTCATGCACCAGCGCCATCGGCACGTCGGATTCCTTCAGCTTCTGCAGCACATCCAGCGCGTCGGCCTGGTCGTAGACGATGGGGGCGGCGCGCACATGCTTGCGCGGATCGAGTGCGCGGCCGGCGAGCAGGGCGGCCAGTACGTCGCGCGTCTGAACAACGCCAACCATGACGTCGACGCCGCCGTCGCCGGCCGGCAGGCGCGAATGCTGGGTCTCCATCAAGAGCTTGCGGATGGCACCCTCATCGGACTGCAAATTGATCCAGTCGACCTCGGTGCGCGGCGTCATCACGGCGCGCACGGCGCGATCGCCGAGCCGCATGACGCCGGCGATCATGCGCCGCTCGTCGGATTCGATGGTGCCGTGGTGCTCGGCCTCGGCGACCAGCATCTTGATCTCTTCGTCGGTGACCTTCTCCTCGCTCTCGCCGCGCTGGCCAAGCAGCCACAATATGGCGCGGCCGGAAATGTCGAGCAGGATCACCAGCGGCGCGGAGACGGTGGCTAGGATGGTCATCGCAGGCGCCGCGCGGGCGGCAACACGCTCGGGATCGCGCAGCGCGATCTGCTTGGGCACCAGCTCGCCGACGATCAGCGAGAAATAGGTGATGATGGCGACGACGATCCCGACGCCGAGCGGGTCGGCGATGTTTTCGCGCATGCCGGTCGTGGCCAGGTACACCGAAAGCCTGTCGCCCAGCGTGGCGCCGGAGAAGGCGCCCGACAGCACGCCGACCAGAGTGATGCCGATCTGCACCGACGACAGGAATTTGCCGGGATTGGAGCCGAGTGTCAGCGCACGCCCGGCGCCATTGACGCCGCGGTCGATCATCGCCTTGAGCCGCGCCGGGCGCGACGACACGATGGCGAGCTCGGACATCGACAGAAGGCCGTTCACACAGATGAGGACGACCACGGTGGCGATTTCGACGTATAGCATCAGGGCTCAATAGCATTGCGGCGGGCCGCAGGAAAATAGTCCGCGATGATTTTTGGAAAATGACGGTGGTTCAGGGGAATTGCCTGAGCACCCCGACAACAGCCTTGCCGTCGGTGAAATAGGGATCGCCGCCGCCGTTGCGTCCGGTCCTGGTAGCGCCGATGCCCGGGATGTCGCTCGCCGAGATCACCATGCCGGCCGCCGACAGGTCGTGGATCACGAGATCGCGCTCGGCGTCGATGTCAGGGGCGATATGGTGGGTGATGGCGCCGGTATCGTGGCTGAGACCAACGCCGCGGTCGAAGCTGGCCGAGCCCATCCAGAGCGTTCGGCCGTCGTCGCCGGTCGCATCGCTGCGCCAGAAGCGGACATGATGGCGCCGGTCGGCGCTGCCGCCGACCGGCTTTTCGAAGGCGAGGTCCTGGGCGTGGCCTTCGAACAGCAGCCGGCTGACCGGGGCGTCAGGATAGGGATGGTCGAACAGCACGCTCTCACCGATTTCGATCGCGGTCTTTAGCGTCACGCCATCGGCCGTATCCCATCCGGTCATGGCGAAGGCATGGACCATCTCTTTTTCGGTACCGACAAGGCCGATATTGATCGGGTCGCCCGGAATGCCTTGCGGCGTGTGTGTCACCATCTCGAAAGTCTGCGTGCGAAAGCCGCGGTCGCGAACCGTCCAGAATTCCGGCGCAGCGACATAGGCGAGGGCCAGCCAGACCGCCAGAAGAGCGGCGAGCCAGGTCAATGCGCGTCGTTGCAGGCTTCGTCGGCTCATGAAAGCGGCTCGATCCGTGCGGTATCTGTGCCTGACGGACCCTGGAAATCAATGGCCAGCGGCGAGCAGCCGTTCTATCGTCGGCCATCGTTTTTGCGGGGGGTGAGCAGGAATGGATAAGAAGCCGGTGGGTCGCAGCTCGATGGCATTGACCGCGGACCTTGTCGCAAGGGTCGAGCGTGTCGAACCGGATCCGGGTCCCGAGCCCGGAACAACCGAGCATACAGACGCGGAGTTCGATAGTCTTGTCGAGCAACTTCTGTCGGAGCATCGGCCTGAAGCGCTATGGGTCTTTGCCTACGGGTCGCTGATCTGGAACCCCGAATTTGCCCATGTCGAGCAGCGCCCGGCCACGGCGCCAGGATGGCACCGCTCGTTCTGCCTGACGCTGACCCGTTGGCGCGGAACCCGTGATTTGCCGGCGCTGATGCTGGCGCTCGATCGAGGCGGCAGCTGCAACGGCATCGTCTATCGGCTGCCCGCGGAAGACCATGTCGGGCAACTTGGCCAGTTGATGCGCCGCGAGATCGATGCCAATCCGCCGACTAACGTGCCATGCTGGATCAAGGTCAAGACCAAGGATGGGCCGTTGCGGGCCTTGGCTTTCGTCGCCGCGCCAGACGGCAGGGCCTATGCGGGCCGGCTGCCATTGGAGCAGGTTGCCGACACGCTGGCGCGGGCTGCCGGGCATTGGGGCTCGTCGGCTCAATACCTGTTCCGAACCGTCAGCAAGTTGGAAGAGAGCGGTATCCGCGACAGGAACCTTTGGCGCATCCAGGATCTGGTGGCCCAGCAAATCATCGCTTCCACCAGGAACGCCAATCCCGACTGATTTCTGAACGGTGAAACGCCTTAGCGGCAGGCGCGGTAGCCGCTTTTGCGGTTCTTGATGTCGAAATGGAAATGGTTGCGGTGATCGTAATTGTAGCCGGGACCGAGCACGGTGGTGAAATACTGGCAGCCGTCGGCACGCACATTGTTGAGGAAGCCGCGGGTGCGGAAGGCAAACAGGCCGGGCTTGCGCACGTCGATGTCGTCGCCGTTGTTGAGCTCGATGCTCATGACGTCGAGGGCGTTGCCCTTGCCGTGCTCGGACAGGACACCTTCGCCGGCGATGTTGCGGCAGGAATAGCTTGAGCCCTGGTGGATGGTCTTGACGCCCGAGAAATAGCGCCAGCGGGCGGAGGGAACCAGTTCGTTGCTGGTCCAGGCGGCGAAACTTGCGGCCATGTCGCAGGTCAATGTTGCGGCGGGCTTCATCTGGATGCCGCCGATGGCGGAGACCTTGACCGGCCAGTCTATGCCGCACTGTCCCTCATGGATCGGCTGGACATCGGTGTAGACGACGCGAAGGCGCTTCAGCTCGCCACGGCAATCGGTTTCGCTGGCCGGCATCTGCTGCGGCTCCGACTCCGACATCGGCTCGTCCATGCGCGGATAGGCGGCAGTCATATAGGGATTGGACGGGACGAGCTTCTGCATGCCTTCATATTGCGGCACGGCCGCGGTCTGCGAGCCGACATCGACGGCCGGCTGCAGCGACAGCACGCTGCCAGTGTTGCAAGCCGAAACGGCGGCCAGCGCAAGACCGGCGGCCAGTATCGTTGCGCTTTTTGCCTTCGCGGCGCGAAATATTGCGGCCATGGGCGGAATCCTGTCCTTGATCGGTGGGATTTTAACGATCAAGGGTAAAGGAAAACTCAGCGTCCGCGTTCATGCCTGCGGCCGAAATGCGGCAGCCAGACCATCACTGGCATGACGATCACTGAAGGGCCATCACTGGCAGAAAGTGCCACCATTCCGGCGCGGTTCGAGATCGAGATGGAAATGCAGGGAATGGTCCGGGTCCGCGCCCGGCCCAAGCACGGTCTTGAACGGTCCGCAGGCGGCCTTGCGCACCGCATTGAGGAATTTGCCGTCCTTCTCGGGCGGCGTTGGACCGACTTCGACCTTTCTGCCATCCGACAACGTGAAGCTGGCAATATCGAGCGCATTGCCGAAGGCATGTTCCGACAGATGGCGCGTGCCGTTGCGCGGCCGGCAGACAAAGGCCGATGCCTGGTTGATCGATTTCAGGTCGGCTCCGAACTCGGCTTTCGCCGCCGGCTGTATGATTTCGGCGGCAAAGCGGGCTGCCGCCTCGGCCATCGGGCAGTTGAGTTCGGTCATGGGTCCGATGGCGATGGATTTTCCGAGCGACTTCAGCACCAGGGGATAGGGGATCGAGCAGCCGATGTCGGGATTGCTTTCCGCCTTATGCTCCTCGAATTCGACACCAAGGGCCGTCAGCCGCTCGCGACAGGCGACTTCCGCCGCCGGCATTTTTGCATCGGGCACATCGGCCGAGCGCGCATCGGGCAGCATCTTCTTGTCGCCGGCATCGGGTTTTTCAGGTGGTTGCGGAGCAACGGCCAGCGGCTGAGCTTCAGGTTCCGAAGTGTCTGGCTTTTGTGTCGGAATCGGCACCGCGGCCGGCGGCTCGGGCTCGCTTTGCCTATCGGTCGACGGCTTCGGGGCTGACGGTCCGGGCCGCGCCTGCTTTTTAAAACGGGACTTTTCTTCGTTGAATCGATCGTCATTGGACCGGTTGGGCGCGCCAAGGGGGTTCGGACCTTCGGCCTTTTGCTTTTCGATCGGTGCCGCGCCGGTCTTCGGCGCCTCTGAAGGACGCGCCTCGGGCAGCGGGACAACGCGCGAGGGCTGCACCGGAACATCGGCGGGCGAGGGCTTTTTATCCGGGGTCTTTTGTTCCACCTGCTTTGGCGTGATGTGCCGCTTTGGACTGGGCTTCTGGCGGTGCTTGCTGCGCGGCTTAGGATGCGAGTCGACCCGCGGTGAAAACAGCTGCTCCAACCGCTGTGACAGCGGCGTGTAATGCTTTTTGCGCTGTTTGGCGTCGGCTTGCGTCAGCAGGGGCGTCAGCAGCAGAGCCGTGACGACCATGACCAGTGCAACCCTGCATGTTCGGGAAAGTACAACAGACCCCATCGTCCTCAACGGCGCGGACGCCCGGAGGTTGCCTGCGGCCCATCACGAACGGTAACGACGTCGTTACGCGCCAATCGCTTCCAGCCCTTCTTCCAGCCAGTCGGCCAAAAGCGGCATGCCGAGCAGGTATTTCGCCGTGCGCTTGTTGGCGCGGTCGCGCGCAGCGGCAACCGCATCGGACCATTCCGCTGCGTCATAGTCGCCGCGGCCGACCCAGGCCAGCGCGATCAACTCGGCCGCTTCGTCGACGTTGAGGTCGTTGATCAGCTCGCGCAGCTCTTCCTCGGTGAGGTCTTCCGCGCTTTCCTCCGCCAGACCGTCATGGTGGTGATTGGCATGTGATTCACCATCGAGCTCGACCTCATGCTCGGCACCGTCGGCATAGTCTTCGTTGACGGCAGCACTCAGTCCCTTTGCCTTGAGAATGAACAGGCGCACGGTGTCCGGGCCGATCGATAGCTCCCATTCCCGCTCACGGCGCTGTTGCACTCTCGGGCACCCCCGCTGATCATTTCCCGAATGATAGCGGATTTGCAGCGCGCGTCACGTCATGTTCTGATCCCTGGCTCCCGCCTTTGACCGAATTCAGGTCAGGCACGGCCGCACAAATAGTTTCGGCGGCTGCGGGTTTCCGGGATGAAAAGTCTGCATCCCGGCGTTAGCTTTTCATTATCGTCATTTTCCCTCAAGCTCGTCATTATCCCTCAAGGAGGCTTCGATGCATAAAAGAGTGTTGATCCAGGCGGCTGCGGCGCTTGTGGCGCTGCAGTTCTTTGCGGTTCCGGTGTTTGCGGCCGGCGGCGGTGGCGGTGGTACCGAGACCACCACCCAGTGCAAGAAGGGGCAGGTCTGGGACAAGAAAAGGCAGAAATGCGTCGCGCCGAAGTACGGCATGCTGGACGACGACAACATCTACGATGCTGGTCACGACCTGGCCATGGCCGGGCGTTATGATGAGGCGATCGCCGTGCTCAGCCTTGCCGCCAACAAGCAGGATCCACGCATCCTCAACTATCTCGGCTATTCGCATCGCCATTCCGGCCGTGTCACCGTCGGCCTCGGCTATTACGAGGAAGCGCTCCGCATCAACCCGGATTACACGCTGGTGCGCGAATATCTCGGCGAGGCCCATCTGCAAATCGGCGATCTGGCCGGCGCCCAGGCGCAACTGGCCGAGATCGAGAAGCGGACGGGCAAAGATTCGCGCGAATACGGCATGCTGGCCGAACAGATCTACCATTTCATGAGAAGCTGACCCCACCCCAACGGCTTCTCTGGGCCGGCTGCGAGCAATCGCAGCCGGTTTTTGTTGTCGCAACTGCAACACGCTGCACGTGCCGTAACGACAATTGGACAATCGGCTCATGATTTTTCAAAAAGCCTGCTTTTTCAGCGTGAAAAACGCGCGAGGATCGCTATATTGGGGAAAACTGCGGTGAAACGGTTCCGTTAGCCCGAGGCTGCCGGACCCGTTTTCTTTTTATACCCATCGACAAGGCTTTCCCCGAAATGCGGGGGTGGCGGCAGGAAAGGTCAGGCATCATGAACAAGGTCCCGATGACAGGCGAGGGGTTCGCGTCATTGAAGGAAGAACTGCGCTGGCGCCAGCAGCAAGAGCGGCCGCGTATCATCGAGGCGATCTCCGAAGCGCGCTCGCATGGCGACCTGTCCGAAAATGCCGAATATCATGCCGCCAAAGAGGCGCAGAGCCTCAATGAGGGCCGTGTCAACGAACTGGAAGACTATATTGCTCGGGCCGAGGTGATCGACGTCACCAAGCTTAGCGGCGACAAGGTCAAGTTCGGCGCCACGGTGGTGCTGGTCGACGAGGACACCGAGGAAAAGAAGACCTACCAGATTGTCGGCGACCAGGAAGCGGATGTGAAATCGGGCCGTATTTCGATCTCCTCGCCGATCGCGCGCGCGCTGATCGGCAAGGAAGTCGGCGACGCCATCGAGGTCAACGCACCTGGCGGCGCCAGGGGTTACGAGATCGTCCAGGTGCAATTTATCTAGCGCCTCAGAATTGCTGGAAGGTCCTATGCCGCAGCTTGGAGCTTAAGGGCTAATAGCTTTTCTGCTTCCGACACCACTTGTGCCGGCACGAGGCGCTCCCCCGATGCGGCCAGCAACGTTGAGGCATATTGCCCGCGCGGGCCGGTCAAACCCGGCTCGGTCGCCAGGAACACCGCTACCGTCGGCAGGCCGAAGGCGCTGGCGAGGTGGGTCAGACCGGTGTCGGCGCCGATAACCAGCGTCGAGCGGCCAAGGATCGCGGCAATGTCTCCCAGCGGCGATCTCGGCACCACGATCGTTGACGGCACGGCTTTCGCGATTGCCTCGGCGACCGCCTTCTCACGCTCGTTCGACCAGGTGGTGACCGGCGTCATTCCGGTACCAACCAGCAGGCGAGCGGTTTCGATCCAGTCTTCGGCGGGCCATTTCTTGTCCTCGCGGCTGGTGCCGTGCAGCAGGAAGGCCGTCTTGCCGTCAATGCCGGCCAGGCCGCCGGGAGGCGGCACAATCCCGGATGCGAGCGCCGAAAGATCGGGCTCGTAGCCGAGCGCCAGCCCGAACAGCCGGCGCGTGCGTTCGATGGCGTGCAGGTTGCGCGGCACGGCGTATTTGCGCTGGTAAAACAACGTTGCCGAGGGCTCCCGCGCGCTTGCGCGGTCGAAACCTGCGATTGGTGCCGCTGCCTGTTTCGCCACCAGGGCCGATTTCAGCAGCCCCTGCGCATCGATGACGAGGTCGTACTCGCCTGCTTGCAGAGCGCGGCGCAAGCTTGTCGCCTCCCGCCATGTGCCGGCGTTGAACAGATGCTTGCGCCAGCGCCGGATGGCGACGGTATGGATCTTTGCTATCGCCGGATGCAGCGCGACGATGCCGGCAAAGGCTTCTTCGACGCACCAGTCGAAGGCGATATCGGGGCGCTTGCGGCGTGCATCTTCGACGGCGGGGAAGGTGTGGATGACGTCGCCCATCGAGGAGGTCTTGACGATCAACACCTTCATGCGGCGGCCGGGAGTTCCAGCAACCTGTCCGCCGCCGCTGCCACTCGGGCAACGTCCAGCGTCTTCAGGCAGTTGAGGTGGCCGAGCGGACAGATCTTCCGATGGCAGGGCGAACAGGACAGATGCAACCAGATCAGTTCGCGCTGTTCAGCCAACGGCGGCGTGTTTTCCGGCGAGGTCGAACCGTAGACGGCAACGACCGGCGTGCCGACGGCGGCCGCGACATGCATCAGCCCGCTGTCGTTGGACACCGCCAGCCTGGCCGCGGCGATCAGGTCGATGGCGTCCTCCAGCCGTGTCTTTCCTGCCAGATCGACGACACCGGGCGCGAGTGCTGCGATCTCGGCGGTGACGTCGCGATCGTTCTTCGAGCCGAACAACGCGACCTTGAATCCTTTCGCCATCATCTCTCCGGCGAGGCCGGCATAGCTTTCGCTAGGCCAGCGTTTGGCCGGACCGAATTCGGCGCCGGGCATCATGGCGACGAATTTTCCCGGCTGAAGTGCGAAACGAGCGAGCAGCTCTTTCTGATTGCCGGCGTCGACGGTGAGCCGCGGCGGCCGGAAATGTCCGCCTTGGGCGAGGCCAAAATAGGCCTGCGCGGTGTGCCGTTTGACGGCATCGGGCAGCGGCAAGATGTCGGTCAGCAGGCCATAGCGCATTTCGCGCAAATTGCCGAAACGGCGCGGAATGCGGGCAAAGAACGGGATCAGCGCCGATTTCCAGCTACCCGGCAGGACGTAGGCCATGTCGTAGCGGCCGCGCAGCAGGCGGCCGAAGCGGCGGCGAATGATGAATTCAAGCGCGCCGGGTTGCAGCGGGAAATCGATCTGCTGGCGAATCTCGGGCATGCGCTTGACCAGCGGGGCCGCCCAGGCCGGGGCAAGCACGTCGATGGCGGCGTTGGGATGGAGCTCCTTCAATGCCGAGAACAGGCACTGAGCCATGACCATATCGCCCACCCAGCGTGGGCCGATCACGAGGATCGTTGGGCTTTCAGCCATTCGACATAGTCTCTGACGCCGGTTTCCACGCTGCGGAATTGCCCATTATAGCCGGCTGCGCGCAAGCGGGACATATCAGCCTGGGTAAAACTCTGGTAGCTGCCCTTGAGGTGATCGGGGAATTCGATGAACTCGATCTCGCCCTGGCCCAGCGTATCGATCACGGTCTCGGCAATGGCGCGGAACGGCTGGGCGCGGCCGGTGCCGCAGTTGAAGATGCCGCTCGAGCCGCGCTTCCACAGCCACAGATTGACGTCGGCGACATCGCCGACGTGAATGAAGTCGCGGCTTTGTTCGCCGGGGCCGAAGCCGTCATGGGCGCCGAACAGCTTTGGGTTTTCGCCGCGCCCGACCTGATTGAACAGATGGAAGGCGACCGAGGCCATGGCGCCCTTGTGCGCCTCGCGCGGGCCATAGACGTTGAAGTAGCGCAGGCCCGCGACCTGCGAATGATCGGTGTCGAACACGGTGCGCCTGACATAGTCGTCGAATAGTTTCTTCGAATAGGCGTAGACGTTGAGCGGCCGCTCAAGTGCGGGATCCTCGCGAAACTCCGAACCGCCGCCGTAGACGGAAGCCGAGGAGGCATAGAGGAACGGTATGCGCAGCGAAAGACAGCCATGCAGCAAGCGCTTTGAGAAGGCGTAGTTCACGTCCATCATGAACTTGCCGTTCCATTCCGTGGTGGTCGAGCAGGCGCCCTGGTGGAAGACGGCCTCGACGCGGCCTAGGTCGCCGGCTTCCAAGGTGGCCAAGAATTCGTCCTTGTCGAGATAGTCGGCTATCTGCAAATCGGCCAGGTTGGCGATCTTGTGGCCGTCGGTGAGGTCGTCGACGACGAGGATGTCATCATGGCCTTCGGCATTGAGTGCGGCGACGATGTTGGAGCCGATCATGCCGGCCCCGCCCGTGACGATGATCATGAAGGCCTCTGGTTGCTTGCGATTCCGGTCCTTATAAGGGAGGGCAGCCGGGCTGTCGATGAAGCACCACGACGCCATAGTGAGACCGCGGAGCGGCCCGCTTTATTCGAGGCCCGCAAGCTAGGGGACAAAAAATGCCGTCGACCGAACTGCTCATTGCGTTTTTCGCCACCACGGCGATCTTTGCCTATATTCCAGGACCGGCGATGCTCTATGCCGCCGCGCAGACCATGGCGCGCGGGCGCTGGTCGGGGCTGACGGCGGCACTTGGCATCCATCTTGGCGGTTATTTCCATGTCTTTGCGGCTGCCGCCGGGCTGTCGGTGCTCTTCCATGCGGTGCCGCCGCTCTACATGGCGGTCAAGCTCATCGGCGCGCTCTATCTGATCTGGCTTGGCGTGTCCTTGTTCCGCAAGCGCGGGGACGGTGACACGGCGCTGCCGGCGATCGAGCGCAAATCGGCGCGCCGGGCATTTTTCGAGAGCATCACCGTCGAAGTGCTCAATCCGAAGACGGCGATCTTCTTCATGGCGTTCCTGCCACAGTTCATCGATGCCTCGGCGGGGTTCCCGGTGTGGCTGCAATTCGTCGTGCTGGGCACCATCGTCAATTTAATGTTCTCTTCGGCAGATATTGTCTGCGTGTTGCTGGCAGGCATGGTGATCGCCCGGCTGAAGCGCTCCAGCCGTGCGCAGCGCATCATGCAGCGGGCGGGCGGGGCGGTGCTGGTCGGACTGGGCGTCCACGTCGCGTTGCAGAAGAGCTGACGGCCGCCCTGACGTTGCGCTGCGCGGATTTGCGGTATATCGGCTTCGCCATGAACGATCCGGCCCGTAAATTGACAATTTTCAGCGTGATTGAGGTCGGCCTTTCCCTCGCATTGCCAGTGACATGATCAAGCACAATCCGCCTTCGCCCGAACCTTTGCACCGCGCCATTGCCCGCTTTGGCGACGTTGCCGTGCTGGTGGTCGGCGACTTCATCCTCGACCGTTTCGTCAACGGCGTCATCGAGCGCATCTCGCCGGAAGCGCCGATCCCGGTGCTGCACGGGCGCGGTGAGACCTCGACGATGGGCGGCGCAGGCAACGTTGTCGCCAACATCGTCTCGCTGGGTGCCAGCGCTATTCCCATATCGGTGATCGGCACCGATGTGGCCGGCGACAATCTGGTGCGGATGCTTGGCGAACTCGGCGCCGACACGGCTGATATGGGGCAGGAGCGCGGCCGCAAGACGTCGTCGAAGAGCCGCTTCAGCGCGCTCAATCAGCAGGTGCTGCGCTTCGATGAGGAAGAGATCAAGCCGCTCGACGACAAGGAACGGGCGGACCTGGTCCGGCATTTTCGCGCCGCACTCACGCGCGCCGACATCGTCATTCTGTCCGACTATGGCAAGGGCATCTTGCTCGACGGCGTCGCCGCCGACCTGATCGCCATCTGCCGCGAGGCGGGAAAACCGGTGCTGGTCGATCCCAAGGGCCGCGACTATGCGCGCTATGCCGGCGCGACCGCCATCACGCCCAACCGCAAGGAGCTTGGCGAAGCTGTCGGTCGCCCGGTTTTCGCCGACGACGAGATCGTCGCGGCGGCACGCCAGCTGATTTCGGCACATGGCTTCGACTTCGTCGTCGCCACCCGCAGCGAAAAGGGCATGAGCGTCGTCGGCGCGGATGAGGCGCGCCACATCGCCACCCAGGCGCGCGAAGTGTTCGACGTTTCGGGCGCCGGCGATACGGTCATCGCGAGCTTCGCGCTGGCTCTGGCCGCGGGCGCCGATCGCGTCATGGCCGGCTCAATCGCCAATGCCGCCGGCGGTGTGGTGGTCGGCAAACGCGGCACCGCGCGGCTGACCGTGGAGGAACTCACCGGCGCGCTGTTCCGCTCGCACGGCCCCACCGCCCACAAGGACGCCATCCTCGACGCCGCATCGGCCGCGCGCATGGTGGCGGCGTGGAAGGACGAGGGCCTGAGCGTCGGCTTCACCAATGGCTGCTTCGATATATTGCATGCCGGCCATGTCAGTCTTCTCCACGCGGCGCGCAGCCAGTGCGACCGGCTGGTGCTCGGCCTCAACAGCGATGCCTCGGTGCGTCGGCTGAAAGGCGCCGGGCGCCCGGTCAACGATCAGCATGATCGTGCCTGCGTGCTGGCCGCCCTGGCCTCGGTCGATGCGGTCGTGGTGTTCGAAGAGGATACGCCGCTGGCGCTGATCGAGGCGCTTCTGCCCGACATTCTGGTCAAGGGCGCCGACTACACGGTCGAAACCGTTGTCGGCGCCGATGTGGTGCAGAAGGCGGGCGGGCGCGTCGTCCTGGTCGACCTTGTCGCCGGCAAGAGCACCACCGGCACGATCGGCAAATTGCGCGCCGGCGGCGGTACCAACTGAGGGATTTCATGTCCGGACTGAATGACTATCTGGTCCGCTCGGCGGCCGCGATCACCGCGACAGTCGAGCGTGACCTGACCGCCGAGATGGAACGTGCTGTGAGTGCGGTCGTCGCCGCGCTTTCCTCGGGCAAGGCGCTGCTGGTCTGCGGCAATGGCGGCTCGGCCAGCGACGCCATCCACATTGCCACCGAACTGGTCGGCCGCTTCCTTAAGGAGCGCAAGGCCTACAATGTGATTGCGCTGCCGGCCAACGCGGGCATGCTGACCGCCTGGGGCAATGACTATGGCTTCGACACCGTGTTTTCGCGCCAGGTCGAAGCGCATGGCGCGGCCGGCGGCGTGCTTCTGGCGATCTCGACCAGCGGCAATTCGCCGAGCATTCTGGCTGCCGCCGAACAGGCGCGCATGATGGGCATGACGGTGGTCAGCCTCACCGGCGACGGCGGCGGCAAACTCAAGCCGCTCACCGACATCCTGCTCAACGTGCCCTCGACCTCGACGCCGATCATCCAGCAGGGACATCTCTGCCTCTACCACTATCTCTGCGAGGTGGTGGAAGACCGTCTGTCGAATGGCTGACACCGGGGCCTACGGCCCATACCCGCTGGCTGAACCCGGCCTGTGGGTCGAGCGGGTGGGTTTGCAGTCCTTTCTCGCTGGGACCCCGGCGCTGTTCTTCGACCGCGACGGCACCATCAATGTCGATACGGGTTATCCCGACGATCCCGCCAAAATGGTGCTGCGCGACGGCATCGTGCCGGTCATCGCGGCGGCCAACCGGGGCAACATCCCGGTGGTCATCGTCACCAACCAGTCCGGCATCGCGCGCGGCTATTTCGGCTGGAAGGAATTTGCCGCGGTCAACGGCCGGGTTCTCAAGCTGCTTGCCGCCGGCGATGCCTTCGTCGACATGGTTCTGGCCTGCGCCTACCACGAGGCGGGCAGCGGGCCACTGGCGGTCGCCGACCACCCGATGCGCAAGCCCAATCCGGGCATGCTGCTCGAGGCCCAGCAGCGCCTCGGCCTCGATCTCAAACGCTCGCTGATCGTCGGCGACAAGGCCGCGGATATGCAGGCCGGACAACGTGCCGGCCTGCCGCGCGGCTGGCTGGTGGATGGCGAGGGAAGTAATGAGTCGGGCTTCGAGGTTCTGCCGCTGCGCAACCCCGATGATCTGGAACGGCTTTTGAGGGCTGTCGAGTCGCTTGCCCGAATCTAGGACGATCATGGGGCGCTGAACGCCACCAGCCCCTCATCCTTGACGCGGCGGATGGTCAGCGCGGTGCGCACCGTGTCGACATTGGGGGCCGAGGCCAGTTCTTCGATGACGAAGGTCTGGAACGTGCCGAGGTCGCTCGCCACGCAATGCAGCAGGAAGTCGGATTCGCCCGAGACCATCCAGGCGTCGCGCACGATCGGCCAGCCGCGAGTGCGCTCGGCGAAAGCTTTGAGCTCCGCGTCGGCTTGGTGATGCAGGCCGATCAGGCAGAAGGCGACGACATCCATGCCGAGCGCCGGCGCGTTGAGCAAGGCGCGATAGCCTCTGATGATGCCGGTTTCCTCCAGCCGCCGGACACGGCGCAGGCAGGGCGGGGCGGAAATGCCGACGCGGCTCGACAGTTCGACATTGGTCATGCGCCCGTCGGCCTGAAGCTCGCGCAGAATCTTCCAGTCGATGGCGTCGAGGTCGGCTTTCAGGGGCATGGCGGTCTCAGCTTAAGCGCAAGAATCTTTCGCGCTCTCGTCCTTAAACGACTTTTGTGTCGATGCCAGCCCTTTGGTCGGGCGATTTCGCAACCGTAACGAAAGCGGCCATTGCGCGAATAAGCCTGTAGGCCGAAGCTTTCCGGGGACGACGGCCTGATCGTCTTGCTGGTGTGGTTGGCAACCCTTACATTACCAGCACCGTTTCACGTCGTTTTCCAAGGCACACTCGATTGTCTGCCCCGCAGAGGCTTTAGATGACCACCAAGCACGCGCCTGTCCTTATCATCGGTTCTGGCCCGGCCGGCTATACCGCCGCAGTCTACGCCGCGCGCGCCATGCTCAAGCCGATGCTCGTAGCAGGCTTGCAGCAGGGCGGGCAGCTGATGATCACCACCGATGTCGAAAACTATCCGGGCTTCGCCGATCCGATCCAGGGCCCGTGGCTGATGGAGCAGATGCTGAAGCAGGCCGAGCATGTCGGCACCGATATCATCAACGACATCATCACCGAGGTTGACCTCAATGTGCGGCCGTTCCGCGCCACGGGCGATTCCGGCACCACCTACACGGCCGACGCGCTGATCATTGCCACCGGCGCGCAGGCGAAATGGCTGGGCATCCCCACCGAACAGACCTTCATGGGCTTCGGCGTGTCGGCCTGCGCCACCTGCGATGGTTTTTTCTATCGCGGCAAGGATGTCGCTGTCATCGGCGGCGGCAATTCGGCGGTGGAGGAGGCGCTCTATCTCTCCAATCTGGCGAAGAGCGTGACCGTCATCCACCGGCGCAACGATTTCCGCGCCGAGCGCATCCTGCGTGAGCGGCTGTTGAAAAAGGACAATGTCCGAGTCATCTGGGATACGATCGTCGACGAGATCACCGGCCGGCCCGGCAAGACGCCGCTGCCGCCTTCGGTCGAAGGGCTGAAGCTCAGAAATGCGGTGACCGGCGAGGTCACCCATCTCCAGGTGGACGGCGTGTTCGTGGCGATCGGCCATGCGCCGGCGGTGGAATTGTTTGTCGGCAAGCTGAAGCAGAAGCCGAACGGCTATCTGTGGACGGCGCCGAATTCGACCCGCACGGACGTTCCCGGCGTGTTCGCCGCCGGCGACGTGACCGACGACATCTACCGTCAGGCGGTGACCGCCGCCGGGCTCGGCTGCATGGCCGCGCTCGAGGCGGAAAAATACCTGGCCGGCATCGAGGTGCACCGCGAAGCGGCGGAATAAAATCTATCAAGACGGCGTCGCAAGCCGTTCAAAAGCCTGATTTTTCATTCAGACGCCAAGAACAGAACGAGGGGAATTCAATGGCGTTGGACTGGGACAAGCTTCGCGTGTTTCACGCAGCGGCGGAGGCTGGGTCGTTTACCCATGCCGCCGAGACTTTGCACCTGTCGCAATCGGCGATTTCACGCCAGGTCAGCGCGCTCGAACATGATGTCGGGGTGCCGCTGTTCAATCGCCATGCCCGCGGCCTGGTGCTGACCGAGCAGGGCGAAATGCTGTTCCGCACGGCGCATGACGTGCTGATGAAGCTGGAGACCATCAAGTCGAAGCTGACCGAGGCCAAGGACCGTCCCTCAGGCGTGCTGAGGGTAACGACCACGGTCGGGCTCGGCGCCGGCTGGCTGACCGAGCGGGTGCAGGAATTCATCGAGCTCTATCCGGAAATCAGCCTGCAGCTGATCCTGGCCAATGAGGAACTCGACCTCACCATGCGCCAGGCCGACTGCGCGATACGGCTGCGCCAGCCGCAGCAGCCCGACCTTATCCAGCGCCGCCTGTTCACCGTGCATTTCCACCTCTATGCCTCACCATCCTATGTCGGCAAGCACGGCAAGCCGACCTCGGTCGCCGATCTGAAGAACCATCGCATCGTCACCTTCGGCGTGCCGGTGCCGTCGCATCTGTCGGAGCTGAACTGGCTGGAAACGATCGGCGATTTCGACGGTGGGCAAAGGGTGCCGACGCTGCAGATCAACGACATCTTGTCGATCAAGCGCGCCGTGCAGGGCGGCGCCGGCATCGCCATGCTGCCCGACTACGTGATCTCCAAGGAATCGGATCTGGTGCAGCTTTTGCCGGAGACCGAGGTGCCGTCCTTCGACACCTATTTCGCCTATCCCGATGCAATGAAGAACCAGGCCAAGCTGCACGTCTTCCGCGACTTCATCATCGCCAAGGCGCGCAGCTGGTCATTTTAAACATGCCCTTGGGAGGTGCTGGTCACCCCCGCCACGGCGTCAGCCGTGGCAGCCAGCCGGGAACATTGCGGCGGTAGGTCTCGTATTCGCCGCCGTAGCGGCGGGCGAGAGTCGGCTCCTCATAGAACCTGACGAAAGAGCCCATGACGATCGCGCCGATGGCGGCATAGGTAGCGACGCTCCAGCTTGAAAACAGCAACGCCTGGCCGAGGATGATCGACAGCACGGCGACATACATCGGGTTGCGGACATGGCGGTAGACGCCGCCGACCACCAGTCTCTCGGTGGGTGCGACAGGCGCCGGCGTGCCCAGGCCTTCGAGCGCGAAGCGGGCAAAGGAATGGACGAGCAGGGCGATGGCCGCGACGATCAGGAGGGAGCCAGCCGGCACGAAGCCGGGCACCGTCGACAGCGGCAGACGGTAGCGGTCCGTCAGCAGCCAGGGCACCAGCCCGGCGACGACACAAGGTGCGGCGATGAAGAAGACCGCGCTGCCGGCGATCGCCTGGGGTGTCCGCATGTCAGGTCTCCCTTCTTCCGGCCGACCCTTCCCATCCCGCTGCCGCAAAAATAAACGCCTGCTGCCCGATTCAACGTCATTCGGCTTTTTGCCCGCGAGCGCGAGAATCAGCCCGACTTGCGGTTCTGCGAAGGCAACAGCACCGTCGCGCCATTCATTTGGCAGATTTTCGTGGTACTATGACCCCTAGACATGGGTTAGACCACAGCCTGTACCTTTTTGCATGCGTGTGTTGCAAAATAGATGCTTGTTTCTTGGGCATGAACAGCACATATACAGATCATCTCCTGGGCGCGTTCTCCTCCCATTAGCGCCCTCGAGTGTTCCCCTCTGGAGGTTAGCCTTAACGGGCACTTCCAATCAAACTCAGCCGGATCTTCATTGATCCGGCTTTTTTGTTTCCGGGCCTGCCGTAGCCAGCGAAAAATCGAGCAAAATCGCCGCGTAACAGTGACATGTAACCTCAGGTAACATGCCGCAGGCGCGATTCATCGTTTAAGCAGATCATAGGACGCGGTGTGGTTCGACCGGGAGATGGGGGCATCACTCGGAAGATCCGGGCTCAGGCGGCTACCGCGTCCGAACCTATTCGTCTGCCAGTGCCGTATGGCGCGGCGGATACGTGCGGCGGACCTGCCGTTTTCCTCCCAAGAAGACGGTCCGCAATAAGAGCGGCGTCCGGATCATCCGGGCGCCGTTTTTTGTGCGGATCATCCTTTGGCCTGTCAGGCAGCCTTGCCGTTGGCGTTCATCGCTTCGTCGGCCAACCGTCCGGTCAGCTCGGCCATGTGATCGAAGGCGCAACGATAACTGGCGACGCCGGAGGTCGCCGATCGCAGTTCGATGATCAGGTCGCCGATCTCGGCCTGCGGCATGGTCGCCTCCACGACATCCCATCCCGGCCAGTCAGGCCGCGCGTCGTAGCCAAGGATCTGCCCGCGCCGTTGCGGGATCAGCGCGATGATCTTCGAAGTGGCTTCGGACGGCGTGACGATCTCGACCTTCATGACCGGCTCGAGCAGCACCGGCGAGCAGGCCGCCATGCCTTCCTTCATGGCCAGCTTGGCCGCCATCTGGAAAGCCATGTCGGAGGAATCGACGGCGTGGTAGGAGCCGTCGGAGAGGTTGAC
Source organism: Mesorhizobium sp. M0772 (assembly GCF_040320135.1). Lineage (NCBI taxonomy): Bacteria > Pseudomonadati > Pseudomonadota > Alphaproteobacteria > Hyphomicrobiales > Phyllobacteriaceae > Mesorhizobium > Mesorhizobium sp. M0772. The sequence continues at coordinate 259,131 of NZ_JAMYPB010000001.1, forward strand.
GGCGACATCGACCACAGGGAAGCCGAGCGGGCCGGATTTCAGATAATCGCGCACGCCGGTTTCGACCGACTGGATGTAGGTCTTGGGCACGACGCCGCCGGTGATGGTGTCCGAGAACTGAAAGCCGGAGCCGCGCGGCAGCGGCTTGATCTCGATCACCACATCGCCGAACTGGCCATGGCCGCCGGACTGCTTCTTGTGGCGGCCGCGCTGCTGCACCGTCTTTCGGATCGTCTCGCGATAGGGGACGGCAGGCGCATGGCCTTCGACCGGAATCTGATTCTTGCCTTCCAGCCGCTCGCGCACGACCCGCAGATGCATCTCGCCATGGCCGGACAGCACGGTCTCGGCCGAGTCCTGATTGTGGCGCAAGGTGAGCGAGGGATCTTCCTCGGCCAGGCGCTGGATGGCCGCCGACATTTTGACCTCGTCCTTGCGCTCCTTCGGCCGTAGCGCAAAGGCAAAGACCGGCTGCGGCGGCGTAAGCGTGACCAGCGGCTTGATACCGCCCTTCGTGGAACTCAACGTCTGGCCGGTCTTGACCTCGTCCAGCTTGCCCAACGCCACCGTGTCGCCGGCCTTGGCAGCGGTGAGCTTGGACTGGTCCTTTCCGAGCATCTTGTAGATGCCGGAGACCTTCGCCGTCTCGCCATTCGACAAATAGAGTTCGGCTGCATCGGCGATCTGGCCGGAGAGTACGCGCGACACGGACAGCTTGCCGCCATGCGCGGTGTGGATGGTCTTCATCACCTGGACCACGGTGTGATTGCCGTCGGGGACGCCGAGCCGTTTGCGCGTCGCCTCGACATCCGGTGCGTCATGGCGGATCGCCTTCAAAAGGCGCAGCACGCCGTTGCCTTTTTCGGCGGTGCCGATCAGCACCGGCGTTATGGCGCCGGCGCGCAGGTCGGCGGACAGATCGTCGAAGACCGCGTCTTTCGGCGGCTCGATCTCCTCCAGCAACTGCTCCATCAACTGGTCGTCATGGTCGGCAAGCGTCTCCAGCATGGAGAAGCGAGCCTCCAGTTCGCGCGCCTTGTCATCAGTTGGAATTTCGGCAACCTGGCTTTCGGCATATTCGCGGTAGATGTAGGCGCGCTCTAGCGCCAGGTCGATGGAACCGATCACCACATTGTCCTTGCGCAGCGGAATCTGGCGCAGCAACAGCGGCGCCGCGCTCGTCGGCTGCAGCATCTTCAGCGTATCGCGTACGCCGGCGATTGCCTTGTCGACCTTGTTGAGGAACAGGATGCGCGGCACGCCGAGATCGTCGAGCTTGCGCATGATGAGTTGCAAGGCTGGGATCTTCTTCTCGTCGGCCTCGGCGACGACCACCGCGAGATCGCAGGCTGCCAGCACCGGCTCGGCCTCGAAGGAGAATTCGATCGATCCGGGACAGTCGACGAAGGTGATCTGCTCGCCCATGAATTCGGTGGTGGCAAAGGTCGCCTCGACGCTCATGGCGTGCGCCCGCGCCTCGGGCGAATGATCGGAAACGGTGCTTCCCGATGAAACGGGATTTTGGCGGGGGATGGCGCCCGTACGGGCGAGGATGGCTTCGAGAAGTGTCGTCTTACCGCTTGCAAAGGGACCGACTATGGCAATGCATTTCGGTCCCGTGCGTCGTCTTCCGGCGCGAGTACCCATGGCTGACCTCCACTCAGGCGTTGCCCTTGGAGTGCGATCAGCAAAAGTGGAAACGGTTTTGCGCCGATCGCACCCTGTCGTGAGCGGCGGCCGGCCTGTTCGACCGTCGCGGGCGGGGTTGTTTTCATTTAGCCACCTGCCCAACCCATCGTCCCACGGGTTAGCCGGGAGGGCAAGGAAAATAGAAATCGCGCCGCCGTCAGGCGGCCGAGGCAAGACCCGGGGATCAGAACCGTCGGGCGATTTCAGCTTGCCTGAGTGCGGCGCGTGGGCGTGGCGGCTGCACTCTGCTTCACCACCATCTCGGCGTAGCGCGACAGCAACGGGTTGAACAGGTCCGGACGTTCCCAGAAGGGCGCATGGCCGGCGCCTAGTATGACATGGCACTGTTCCCACAGCGAGCTGTAGGCGACGGTCTCGAAATAGCTCAGCCGCACCAGCGGATCATGCTCGCCATTGATCACCGCGACGGGGAACGGAGCGTGCTCGACCACCTGTTTCTGGTCGGCGCCCTTGCCCGCAAACATGGAGCGCGCCACGCCGGCGCGAAGCCGACCGTCGGTGCGCCTGATGGCTTCGCGGAAAGACGGACTGGCGGTGTCGCCGTAGCACAGAGCCTCAAAACGCTCGATGTCGCGTTCGGAGTAGACCTTCTTGGAGGCGAGCAGCATGTCCCAGTTGGCGTGAAAGCCGCGCAGCATGCCAAGCGGCCCCCGCGACACCGGCGGCGCTCCGGTCAGCACCAGGCCGCTGACCGCATGGTGAAAGCTGGCCAGTTCGACCGCCACATGGCCGCCGAGCGACCAGCCGAAGATGATGGCGTGGCCGATGCCCAAAGCGTCGAGAAGCCGGGCTGTGGTCTGGGCAAGGCCGGTAATCGTATAGGCGGTCGCCGGGTCGCGGGCATCGGAGGACTCGCCGTGGCCGGGAAGTTCGAAGGCGATCAGCCGATGGGCGTCGGCAAGCGGGCTATCGAACTGACGGGCAAACACGGCGCGCGAACTGCCCGAGCCATGGATCATGACGATGGGAATGCCGGACCCAGACGACTGGCTGAGGCGCAAGTCGGCCTGCGGCGTGCGGATGGTGCGGTGAGTGATGCTCATGCTGGATTAGACCTTGAGATTTGCCTGACCGCCAACATCGCATCGCTGGCTCTATATGTTCTTTAAACATGTGGTTAAGAAAGGATTTCTAAAGAGATAGCCGGCACGATTGCTGGCTCATGGCAATCACGCGCGGAATCCCGACAATGGAACCAGTCCTCGATCTTCTTGTCTCGATCTGCAGCATCGCGATGCTTGGCCAATATGTCTGGTCGATGCGGGCGCATTTCCAATCGCAGGCGATGTCTCCAGGCGCCATGGTGATTTCGGCGGCGGTCATCGCCACGGCGCTGTTCTTTCTCGCCACCCTTTGGATCCAATTGCAGCCGGGTTCGGCAAAGCTCACCGGACTTGCCGTCGAACTGGCGAGCGCTGCCCTGTTCTGGTGGGCGATCGTCACGTCGCGCAAGGTGCGGCTGCGCTTCGTCTTCGCACCCGACGATCCGCACAGCCTGCTGACCCACGGCCCCTACGGCCATGTCCGCCACCCCTTCTATACGTCCTACATCGTCTTCTGGATCGGCTGGGGGATCGCGACCTGGTCGGTCTGGGCGTTGGTGCCGGTCGCCGGGATCGCTATCCTCTATGTGTTTGCGGCGCTGGACGAAGAGAAGAAATTTTCGCGCACGCCGCTGGCCGGAGCCTACGCGGACTATCGCGTACGTGCCGGCCTGTTCTGGCCCCGGCTGGGGTGGTAGCCGGCACCGGGGCAGGGTAGGTTCTGCCAAACTTAGGGATCACCAGAGATGAAGATCATTGCCTGCGGCAGCGTGCCGACCATCATCGCGCCGGACCAGTATTTCACCGGCCGCGTGCTGCAGACGCCCATCATCGAGAAGGAAGCGCCGGCCCGGCTCAGAGCCACGCTGGTCAGCTTCGAGCCCGGTGCGCGTACCCACTGGCACACGCATCCGCTCGGCCAGACGCTTTATGTCACTGCGGGGGCCGGCCTTGCGCAGACATGGGGCGGGCCGATCCAGCAGATCAAGGCGGGCGACGTGATCTCGTTCGAGCCCGGCGAGAAGCACTGGCACGGCGCGGGTCCAAAGACGACAATGACCCACGTCGCCATGCAGGAAGCGCTGGACGGCGTCCACGCAGATTGGATGGAAGCGGTCACCAGCGAGCAGTATGGCGGCTGAGGTCTGCTCTTGACAAAAACCCGGCTCGAAAGGCCGGGTTTCATGTCTCGGAGCCTGATCAGGTCAGCGATGCAGTGAATCGCTGGATGCGGGTGCAGGCTTCCTCCAGCAGCGTCTCCGACGTAGCGTAGGAGATGCGGAAGTTGGGGCCGAGGCCGAAGGCCGAGCCGAACACCACTGCGACACCCTCGCCTTCGAGCAATTCGGAGCAGAAGGTCTCGTCGGTGTCGATTATCTTGCCGGCTTTGGTCTTCTTGCCAATCAGCTGGGCACAGGACGGATAGACGTAGAAAGCGCCTTCCGGCGACGGGCAGGTTATGCCGCGCGCCTGGTTGAGCATCGACACGACGAGATCGCGACGGCCCTGGAAAATCGCCTTGTTCTTCGCGATGAAATCCTGCGGGCCGTTGAGCGCCTCGACCGAGGCCCATTGCGCGATTGTGCAGGCGCCCGAGGTCTGCTGGCCCTGGATCATGTCCATCGCCTTGATCAGCTGCACCGGACCCGCTGCATAGCCGATGCGCCAGCCGGTCATGGCATAGGCTTTCGAGACGCCGTTCATGGTCAGCGTGCGCTCGTAGAGTTTCGGCTCGACCTCGGCGATCGTCCTGAAGACGAAGTCGCCATAGGTCAGGTGCTCGTACATGTCGTCGGTCAGTGTCCAGACATGCGGATGCTTCAAGAGCACGTCGGCCAGCGCGCGCAGCTCGGCTTCCGTGTATGCGGCGCCGGACGGGTTCGACGGCGAGTTCATCAGCAGCCATTTGGTCTTCGGCGTGATCGCCTTTTCCAGCACGGCGGGAGTGAGCTTGAAACCATTGTCGATCGAAGTATCGGCGAACACCGAGGTGCCGCCGCAGATCGCCACCATTTCGGGATAGCTGACCCAATAGGGGCGGGGGATGATGACCTCGTCGCCTGGGTTCAGCGTCGCCATGAAGGCGTTGAACAGGATCTGCTTGCCGCCGGTGCCGACAATGGTCTGCTCGGGCTTGTAGTCGAGATCGTTCTCGCGCTTGAATTTTTTCGCGATCGCCTCGCGCAGCGGCGCGATGCCCGAAACCGGCGGGTATTTGGTCTCGCCGCGGCGGATCGCCTCGATCGCCGCATTCTTGATGTTGTCGGGCGTGTCGAAATCCGGTTCGCCAGCGCCGAGGCCGATAATGTCACGGCCGGCATTTTTCAGCTCGCGGGCTTTCTGCGTCACCGCGATGGTGGCGGAAGGCTTTACGCGGGCAAGGGCGTCGGCAAGAAAGGCCATGACCAGATATCTCCAGAGGGGTCGGCGCAACCGCAAACAGCTGCGGCGCTTCTCATGTCGCATCGACCCGGCAAGTGCAAGCATTGTCGGATGAGCCAGGGCTCAAGGACCTGTGGAGATCGGCTTTTTGGAGCGCGTGCATGACGGTTTCACTCTGCGTTGCGGGCTCTGCAATCGACGGCTTATCCCCGGCAAGACTAAATTCATCAACGGCCGCTAAAACCTTTGACGGCAGGATCGCCAGCCATTTCGCCTGTCTCGCGGAGCGAGGGACCCTTGTCGCGCAGCACCGGGCTTGCCCACATCATCCGTCACGATGACGGCACCGTTTCAGGTGTCTGGGGCCCCTACACGCTGCAGAGCGCCTTTCAGCCGATCTTCGCCTTCAAGGACGGCAAGCTCTCGATCGCAGCGTTCGAGGGGCTGATCCGGCCGTTTCGTGACGGCGAGCCGCAATCGCCGATGAACTTCTTCCGCACCTGTCCGGCCGGCGACCGCCTGCACATCGAGGCGCTGACGCGCACGCTGCATTTGCTCAATGCCGGCGCCTGCCTGCCGCAAGAGGCTTCGATCTTCGTCAATTTCGACCCGTCGGTGTTTACCGAGCGCTCCATCGCCGATAACGCGCTGCGCGACATGCGGCTGGTGCTGCACGAAGCCGGGATCGATCCGCGCCGCATCGTCTGCGAGGTGACCGAGCAGAAGTCGGCGTCGCAGGAAACGCTCTACAGCTTTGTCGAGGCGCTGCGGGCCAATGGCTTTCGCATTGCCGTCGACGACTACGGCGCCGATGAATCCGACATCAACCGCATCAAGGAGCTCAAGCCCGACATCGTCAAATTCGATGCGCACTGGATCACGCAGCTCATGGAATCCGGCGCCGGCTTTGCCCTCTTGACTGCCATGGTGACGAACTTCGAACTACAGGGCATCCGCACGGTGTTCGAAGGCATCGAGGAAGGCTGGCAGCTTGAATTGGCCGAGAAATCCGGCGCATCGATGGTGCAGGGCTTCGTGCTGGCGAAGCCGGAACTGGCGCCGACCAGCTTTCGCGCTTTCGGCAAGGATGGGCAGCCGTCTGTCGCGGCGGCCGAGCCTGGCAAGACGCCTGCCGGCCCGACTGCAGCGCCTCCGGCGCGGCCGGGCAGGGTGTTCGGGCGCAGGACCGGGCCATGACCGGGCAGCGCGAGAGGCGTCGCGATATCGGCGAAGCGATCTTTGCCGACGAGGTCGGCATCGAATACGGCGTCTACGGCGCGTTCCGGCTGAAGAGCGCCTACCAGCCGATCTTTGCGCCACGCGGTGGCGCGTTGGCCGCGGTTGCCGTCGAGGCGCTGATCGAACCGCAGCGCGCTTCCATGCCGGTTGCACCGGCCATGTTCTTCGACAGTGTTGCGCCGGGCGACCGCCTGTTTGTCGAGACGATGTGCCGGATGCTGCATCTGAAAAACTTCCGCAACATCGGCGTCGACGGGCTCGGCCTGTTCTTCAATTACAACCCGATGATCAACGATCATCTCGGGCGGGCGCTGGCCGAGATCCGGCTGATGACGCGGCATCTCGGCGATCTCGACCTGCATGCCGCCATGCTGGTCTGCGAGATCACCGAACAGGCGGCCGACGATCGTGTGCTGGCCCCGCTGGTGCGCGAGATGCGGCGCCACGGCATCCGCATCGCCATCGACGATTTCGGCACCGGCCACTCGACCGCGGAGCGGATGAGCCTGCTTCAACCGGATATTGTGAAGATCGACGGCGGCTGGTTCGCCGAATTCTGCCGCCACGCTGCCGCCGAGCGCTTCTTCCGGCCGCTCGTCTCGTCGCTGCACGATCGCGGCGCCAAGGTGCTGGTGGAAGGCATCGAGCAATCCGTGCATCTGCGCGTCGCGCTGGATGGCGGCGTCGACCTGCTACAGGGGTTCCATCTCGGCCGCCCGGCGCTGGCCGGCACGATCTTCAACCGGGAGCCGCTGTCGATCGAGGCGCTGCTTGGCGCCGACAACAAGGTGGTGCCGCTGCATCTGCGGCGCTGATTTGTGCTCGCGCTTGCCGCCGCTTCGCGGCTCGTTCCGGACCGGACGCCAACGGGCGCGATGCCAGGTTGGGCTTGCGGCCTTCGGCCGTAGCGCGAATGGCTTGGGACTACTTCAGCAGATGATCGTAGTCGGTGTGAGTGCCGATCCAGAACCAGATCACATCGTCATTGTTGCGAATGGCGACAGCCCGATAACTGTCATCCACTCTGGCCGACCAATAGCGTCCGACCTGCTTGAAATGCAGTGACGGGTCAAAAGGGTCATAACGCAATCTGGCAAAACGCCTATCGGCCTTTGCTCTGATCGATAATGGGAGTTTTTCATAAGCCTCCCAGAATGATGGAGAGGCGACGTGGTTCACAGAGGCCGGGTCCGGCCAGCGCGATGGTCAGCCAAAGCTTGTTCGGCATGCTTGTCCAACCGGCCCGATTGCGCGTCCGCTTCGATCTGCCGGTCCCACATGTCCGCCTGAAGCGCCTCGAACCACGCGGCAAAAGCCTTCAGTTCGTCAGGACTCAACTCGGCGACAGATTTTTCGACTTGTTCAAGTTTGGTCATGGGGGAATGGTACCACTATTGGGCCAAAAGTACCACCGGTGAGACCATGGCCGCCTATGACCTCTTAAGTCCAGACAAACAAAAAGGCGGGATAAATCCCGCCTTCCCATTTTCGGTAGCCTGATCGGAGTTTAAGTCCGGGCCGGCAGCTATCTGCTGATCCAGCTTGTCGGGTCTTTCCGCTCCAGCGCGCTTCTCGCGCGACCGTCAGTACATCCGTGACTTGCCGCGCGCCCCGAACTCTCGTCCGGCGCGCGCTATCGCAAAATCAGGCTGCCTTGCTCAGAGAACCAGCGGACGACTTGCCTGTGCGGCGGTCCTGCTCGATCTCGAAGTTGATTTTCTGGCCTTCGACCAGGGTCGACAGTCCAGCGCGCTCGACAGCGGAGATGTGAACGAAAACGTCCGCACCGCCCGAATCAGGCTGAATGAAGCCGAAGCCCTTGGTGGCATTGAACCACTTGACCGTACCAGTTGCCATATGAATAGTCCTCGCATTTGCTTTGGTTTGACCGAACCGAGGTTCAGCCGGTTTGTATCGAGATTTTGGAGATAGACGTCAGCAAACGCGAAGATCGCGAGGCCCGGATCGATCGGCCGAAATATCAATGGAGCTGATATAGGCGGGTTTCGCACCAAAAACAAGATGGCTCGAAAAATGGCGTTGCGGTGGCGCCGCCCAAAGGCCGCCCCAATCGCATGAAAGCGTCGAGCAATCGGGAAGATCGGGACGCCCGACGGCGTTAGTCCGGTTTTGGGAGACTGTCATGAAAACGGTTGTGAAAACCATTCTGCTTGCCGCCTGCCTGACGCTGGCGGCCGCCGAGGCGCAGGCGATCTCGCGCTACGACCCCACTCGTATGAGCTGCGACAGGGTGCAAGGCACGATCGCCCGCCAGGGCGCGGTCATCCTGCGCTATCAGTCCAGGCGCGTGCCGGGGCTGCCGCTCTTCGACCGCTATGTGCAGAGCCAGCAATTCTGCAATGTCGGCGAGGTCAGGAAGCGCGCCTATGTGCCGAGCGCCGACACCGAATCCTGCCCGGTCTATCTCTGCAAGCGGATCGAGAACGACCATTTTCACCGCCGCTTCCTGCGCCGTCATTAGGGCATATTGATATTCAGGTGAGGCCGGCCTGCGAACGATGGTCTTCTGCGCTTCCGGTGCCCACGTACATTAAGTACGCTCCGCTCCGGTTCTCGAAGACCATAGTTCTCGGTGCGGCCTGACCTGAATCTCAACATACCCAGCCGGCATACCATTCAAGCTCTTAGAACCCGAACGAGACCTGCGCCGCCGGCGGCGGGCCGACGCGCACGCCTTCCATGGCCAGCATCTTTTCCTTGGTGGCCGAGCCGCCGGGCGCCGAGAAGCCGCCGATCTTGCCGCCCGCGGCTAGAATCCGATGGCAGGGGATGACCAGCGGCACCGGGTTGGCGCCCAGCGCTGCCCCGGTTTCGCGCGGCAGGCCGGCTTGGCCGGCGCGCTTGGCCAGTTCGCCATAGGTGGTGGTTTCGCCGTAATACAGTTTTCGCGCCGCGTCGTAGATGGCGAGACGGAAGTCGTCGACGCCGTCGAGATCGACCGGCACACCGGAGAAATCGACGTCCTCGCCTGAGGCATAGGCCTTGATCGAGGCGATGAGCTCGACCACCCATTGCGGCTGCCCAATGTTCGCAGTGGTATTGGCGGCAACACCGGCATGCCGCATCAGCCGGCGTTCCACCGCTTCGCGGCTCCTTTCGGGCAGGCAGAGCCGGATCAGGCCCTTATCGCTCCAGGCGATGCCGATGAAGCCGATCACTGTTTCTAACACTGCGTGGCCGGCTGTGATCGAAGATGCCGTTTCCATGATGCGCTCCTTTCCGCAAAGCGGCGAAAACCGGGATGCCAACCGGTACATATGCAGAACAATATGGCATCTGATCCCGGCTCTCGCCACCCGAAAACCACCAGATGGTCCCGATTGCCCACCAGGAATCGCTGGTGTAAGGACTTCTTAACAACGACAAATCGGACCCGCGCGGCTTGCCAGCAAAATTCAACCTTTTCGCGATCTCTGTGATCGTCGGCGCAGCTGCCCTCAGCGGCTGCCAATCGACCTCGCAGATGAAGGCCACGCCTGCGCTGACCGAAACCGCGACCACCGCCGGCAGCGATGCCGGCTTCACCGTGCCGCTGCCCGATACGGTTTCGGTGCTGCCGCAATCCTCGGGCATAACACCCGTTCAGTCGGCGGAAGCGACGCCGGCCACGCCAGCGCTCGATGCCGCTGCGCAGCCGGTTGCCGCGACCGCCGCCTTTGCCGGCGCGACGCCCACGGCCCCGGCCGTGCCTGCGGTGATGGCAGCCAATGCCTGGCAGGCGCCTGCGCCCGCCAACGCCGGACAGCCGGTCGCGGCGCAATATACGACCGCCAGCCTTGTCATGCCGGCGACCGCCAAGGGCGGCCAGAACGCCATGCCCGGCGTGCAGCAGGTAGCCTATGTCGTGCCGCAGGACCCGGCGTCCTTGGGCCAGTTCCCCGCCGCTCCGCTCGGTCTCCCGGAAGAAGAGCATGCGACCGGCATGCGCGGCGATGTCGACCGGCTGATCCAGAAATACGCTGCTCTCTACGAGGTGCCGGTCGATCTGGTGCGCCACGTCGTCAACCGCGAAAGCACCTACAATCCCAAGGCTTACAATAACGGCCATTGGGGGCTGATGCAGATCAAGCACGCGACGGCGCGCGGCATGGGCTATGACGGGCCGGCCAAGGGCTTGTTCGACGCCGAAACCAATCTGAAATACGCGGTCAAATATCTGCGTGGCGCCTGGCTGGTGGCGGGTGGCAACGCCAAGAAGGCCGATTGGCTCTACCAGACCGGCTATTATTTCGACGCCAAGCGCAAAGGCCTGCTCGAGGCCACCGGCCTCGGTGTCGACCGCAAGCGCCGCCGGCTGCAGCCCGACGCCTGAGCGCGATGCCTGAACCGCGCCCGCCGGCTCCAAACGACATCCGGCTGCGCAAAATCCTCGACGAGACGCTCGTTGCACCGCACTGGCCGGCCGGCTTTACCATGCGCTGCTTCGAACATGGTGACGCGCAGCCCTTGCATGCGCTTTTGACCGAGGTGTTCGACGACGGCACCGACGGCCCGTTCGACGAATGGTGGCCGCGCATATCCAGCGATGCCGAATTCGACCCGGCGCTGTGTTTCCTGGTCATCGACGCCAAGGGACGGCTGGCGGCCGCAGCGCTGTGCTGGACCAGGGCCTTCGTCAAGGACCTCGCGGTCCATCCCGAAGCGCGCGGCAAAGGCATTGGCGAAGCGCTGATGTGGCAGGCTTTCAACGCCTTTCGCGATCGAGGCGCGGCCCATGTCGACCTCAAGACCAACACGGTCGAGAACGCCGCCGCGCTCGGGCTCTACGAGCGGCTGGGAATGGTGCCTGTCGCCTGGGAAGGGTAAGGGCTTTTTTCTTGCCGCAATTCCCTGGGGAAAACGCTACGCGCTTTTCCCAGGAAAACCGGTTCCCACTTTTCCTGGAATTGCTCGAGCGCTGTTGAAATCCTTCGGATTGTGAACTGCTTCACATAGGCCGCCGCAACCGGATGCTACCTCACCATCCATGCCTTTCGACCGATGGCGGATCGACGACTGGCAGATGTGGAGGGGCTGCACCGGCATGTGTTCAGCCACTCCTTGGCGGGTCCCAGGCGGGGGTTTGGGGCCCGCCAGTCGTTTTACGGCAGCCCTCAGATATCGGGCGCATTGCCGATCTTCTTTTTGAGCTCAAGCGCCCAGGCGCGGCCCTCGTCGCCGCCCCACAGCAGCCAGGCGATATGGCCGGCCGATGGATTGTCTTCATTGCCGTAATTCTTGCCGCGCTTGTCGACCTCGTGGCGGGCGAAGTAGCTGACCATGCGGCGGATAGTGGATGGCGCCAGCTTTTCGCGGTTCTTGAGTTCCGTCGCCCGCGCCACGCCGATCTCGGTGCCGCCCCGGCCGAATTCTCTTCGCAGCCTCAACCCCTTGGCGGCATTGTCGGCCACCACTTGCGGGCAGCGCAGATCGATCTCTTCATCCTCTTGCATGTGTCTCCCCAGCTCCGGAAATCTAACCTGCAGACGCAATACAGGGAAGTGCAACCGGCTCCCAATGCAGCGCCGTCCATTAGGATCAGCGCGCCATCGGCATCTGCGAGATCCTGTGGAACCTTATGGATTTCACGCCTGAGGGTCGGCCGAACTGGAACGAACAGCTGCAATATGGCGAGGCGTGCTGTCCTGAGGTTTGTCCGCCAGGGGCTCGGGACGGCTCTTCGGCAGATGGTCGCTGACGAATAGTTCTCCGGACGCAACCCTGCCGCCAATGCCGCGTTTGATTAGCCGAGGGAAATTTTCAAATCGGAGACCTCAGATGAAAACGCTTCTCACCATTGCCGCCGTCGCCTTGTTCGCCGGTGCCCCTGCCGCCTTTGCGGCCAACTCGACTGCGGTCGCGCCTGCCATGGCCGCCAGCAAGGTCGATACCCCAACCTTCGTCAAGACCGTGCCTAGCTCCAACGAATTCGAAATCCAGTCGAGCAAGCTCGCCGAGGAGAAATCCAAGGCGGCTGACGTCAGGAAATTCGCCAAGCAGATGGTCAAGGACCACACCAAAGCCGGCAAGGAGTTCAAGGCGGCGCTGAGCCAGGGCCAGACCACCGGTTCGACCAAAGCCGCGGGACCGGCCCTGCAGCCGAAGGAGCAGGCAATGCTCGACGAGTTGAAGAGCGCAAGCGGCAAGGATTTTGACGCCAAGTACATCCAGATGCAGACGGACGCGCACAAGGAGGCCGTTGCCCTGTTCAGCAGCTATGCCAACTCGGGCGACGACCCGGCGATGAAGGAATTCGCCAAGAAGACGCTGCCGACGCTGCAGATGCACGAGAAGCACGTGAAGGAACTCGCGGCCGCGCATCAGGGTTGAGGACTGGTGACTGGCCAGCAATAGCATTCTACGGCGCCCCCTCTGTCCTGCCGGACATCTCCCCCACGAGTGGGGAGATCAGCAGCGTCGGCGCCGTGCTTTTCTACCGACGGTGAAAATTGGCGAAGGCTGAGGCGACAGCCAATCTCCCTGCTTGTGGGGGAAATGTCCGGCAGGACAGAGGGGGGCGCCGTAGAGTGCGACGGCCGATGCCTGCCGTTGGCAAGGCATTGCGGCAAAGTGGCTCTGTGGCTGCGGCGGCAGTGACATACACTGCCGCCACCAATTCAATGGAGCTCCCATGCCCAAGATCGACCTGTCCACCGTGCCTGTCCGCAAGGGCTCCGGCTACCCCGCACCCTTCGACGCCCCTTGCGCCGAGCGCACACGCCAGCGCCTCGGCGATGCCGGCGGCCTCACCGATTTCGGCGTCAACCTGATGACATTGCCATCAGGCGGCTGGTCCAGCCAGCGCCACTGGCACAGCCATGAGGACGAGCTCGTCTATGTGCTGGAAGGCGAACTGGTGCTGGTCGAGGATGGCGGCGAGACGCTGCTCAAGGCCGGCGACTGCGCGACCTTTGCCAAGAACAGCGGCAACGGCCACCACATGATCAACCGCTCGTCCACAACGGCGCGCTATCTCGAGGTCGGCTCGCGCGATCCGGATGATCTCATCACCTGCTCCGACATCGACATGATGAGCCCGAGTTCGGATGGCAGGTTCCTGCACAAGGACGGCATGCCCTATCCGGGGCAGGGGTGACGGCTGGACTATGGTCCGGCGCTGGCGTTCGCTGGGCGGGGGGATAAGCTCCTCACAATCAAAGGTGGCGCAGGCCCCCTCATCCGACCGCTTCGCGGCCACCTTCTCCCCACTGGGGAGAAGAGGGAAGCGCTGGCGCTGACCGGCTCCTCTCCCCTCGGGGAGAGGTCAGCCGAGCGAAGCGGAGGCTGGGTGAGGGGGCCTTGGCGCCAGCTTGGCAAACAAGGGGAAGATCACCATGAAAAAAGAAGTCATCGAAGTGCCCGTCATGTCGGCCAAGGTGCGGGCGCTCGGGCTGCCGTGCTCGACGGCGGTGAGGGCCAATGGCTTCGTGTTCATCTCGGCGACGCCGCCGGTGGACATGGTGACCGGCGAGATGGTGCGCGGCGACATCGAAACGCAGACCGAGGCGTCGCTGAAGGCGCTGAAGCACTGCCTGGAAGCGGCCGGAACCTCGCTGGACAACGTGGTGATGGTGCGCATCTACGCCGTCAATTCCGGCTTCTACAACGCCATCAACCGGGTCTATGCCCGGTATTTCAGCGTCAACCCGCCGGCGCGCAGTTTCGTGCCGGTGGCGTCATGGCCGATGGAGTTTGATATCGAGATCGAGTGTGTGGCGGTGGCGTGAGGGGTTTGCTCTCCCTTGCTGGTTCGGGAGATTAATCAGGTCAAGCTCTTTGCTTTATGACTTGGCGGAATCGTACATTCTCACCACTGTTCGACGGCCTTTGATTGATACTCGTTTTTAGCACTATCAAGAACCAGATAGGGTTTATATCGTTTAGCCATTTGGAAGTAATTGTCGGCATAATGCCCTCGGGATTTCAGGGGCAATCGCCATGAGTGGGCAACTTTTCTTTGGAGATAATCTCCACATTCTGCGCAGATATGTGAATTCTAATAGCGTGGATCTGATCTATCTAGACCCTCCGTTTAATTCGAATGCCAGTTACAATATACTATTCAAGGGTCCCGGCGGCAAAAAGTCTCAAGCGCAAATCGAGGCGTTTGATGATACTTGGCATTGGGGCATTGCCGCGGAGGAAGCGTACGACGATGTTATGCGCTCGGGAGCGCGAACGGCAACGACGCTGCGTGCGCTACGCAATTCTCTCGGCGAGAATGATCTCCTTGCCTATCTGAGCATGATGTGTGTTCGCTTGATCGAATTACACAGAGTTCTGAAATCGACAGGCAGCCTCTACCTGCACTGTGATCCAACGGCGAGTCACTATCTAAAGGTGATCCTTGACAGCATATTTTCCCCAATATCGTTTAGAACGGAAATAAGCTGGAAGCGATCCTCTGCACACAACGATGCAAAACAGGGTAGGAGGCAATACGGCAATATCAGAGACGTTATTCTATTTTACTCGAAGAGCGCGGCTGAATGGACTTGGAATTGGCAATACACTGAATATGATGTCGAATACATTGCGGATTTCTATAAGTATACAGATGGAAACGCGGCCCGTCGATATCGCCTTAGCGACCTTACTGCGGCTAAGCCCGGCGGAGATACTCGCTATGAATGGCGCATAATGCGCCCACTTGGTGGAAATTGGGTTGCCGACCTTACGGACAGTTATAAGTCTCCGAAACCGATGTGGGAGTATGATGGCAAGATTCCCTATGGCAAGCGGATCTGGGCTTACTCTTACGAAAATATGGTCAAATTCGAAGAGAGCGGTAGAATAGCTTACGCGACATCGGGGATGCCTAGCTATAGGCGTTATCTTGATGAGATGCCAGGTGTCCCGCTGCAGAACAATTGGGATGATATAAAACCACCGAGCTCTAAAGAAAGGCTTGGATATCCAACACAGAAGCCGATTTCTCTTCTAGAACGAATTATTCGTTCATCGAGCAACGCCGGCGATATAGTACTCGATCCATTCTGTGGCTGTGGCACTGCCGTACATGCAGCGGAAAAGGGTGGGCGTCACTGGATTGGCATTGATGTCACATTTCCGGCGATACAAGTCATAAATGATAGGATCCGGCATTACCTTCCTTCCGCCCAGTATGTGGTTGGCGGTATCCCGCAGACTACCGAAGATGCCGCGGCTCTGGCCGATCTCGACAAATTTCAATTCCAGTTTTGGGCTGTTGCGTTGGTCGGCGCGCATTCCCGCTACGGTAAGGGTGGCGATCAGGGAGTGGATGGACAATTCTTTTTCAAGATGGACAGCAAAACTGATGGAACGGGTATCATATCGGTCAAAGCTGGGAAGAACCTCAACCCGGCCATGATAAGAGAATTGCGTGGGACAGTTGAGCGCGAGCAAGCTGAGATGGGCGTTTTCATCTGTCTAACGCCGCCTACACCACAGATGGAACGCGAGGCAGCTACCGCCGGCTTCTTTGAAAGTTCGCAAGGGCGACATCCTCGCATTCAAATTAAGACTATCGATGAATTGCTTTCAGGCAACGGTATAGATTGCCCATTGCTATACACTACTGTCACAATGGCAGAGGCAGGGCGAAGGTCGGACAAGTTGTCTCAAAAACGGCCGACCCTACCGTCTTCTGAACTGCTTCGTCAGCGCAATCTTCTGCTTCCGATTACTGGCAAGAAACTGCCGTTAAAAACTAAACAATCAGAACTGGAATTTGAACCGCTACGGCGAGCTATAAAGGGGTTGGTTGCTTAGGCGCTCCTCAGGCAAAATACTCCTGCAGCGGCCTGACTTCCAGGCTCCCCGCCTTCAACGCCGCAATCGCCTCCGCCACCGCCGCGGCGCCCGACAGCGTCGTATAATACGGTACCTTCTGCATCAGCGTTGCGCGGCGCAGCGACTTCGAGTCCGACACCGCCTTCTGGCCGTCCGTCGTGTTGAAAACGATCTGCACCTGGCGATTGCGGATGGCGTCTTCGATGTGCGGACGTCCCTCCAGCACCTTGTTGATCTTCTGGGCGTCGACGCCGTTTTCGGCGAGGAAGCGGGCCGTGCCGGATGTCGCCAGCACCTTGAAGCCCTGGCCGGCGAGGCGCTTGACCGCCGGCAGGATGCCGGCCTTGTCCTCGTCGCGCACCGAGACGAACAGCGTGCCGGAGCGCGGCAGGTCGACGCCGGCCCCTAACTGGCTTTTGGCGAAGGCCAGCGCGAAATCGCGGTCGAGCCCCATGACCTCGCCGGTGGAGCGCATTTCGGGCCCAAGCAATATGTCGACGCCGGGGAAGCGGGCGAAGGGGAAGACGGCTTCCTTGACGGCGATGTGGCCGGGGTTCCTGGGGTCGGGCAGGGCGCCGTAATGGGCGAAGGCGTCTTCCAGTTTCTCGCCGGCCATGATGCGGGCGGCGATCTTGGCAATGGGCCGCCCGATGGTTTTTGCGACGAAGGGCACGGTGCGCGATGCGCGCGGATTGACCTCCAGCACATAGACCGTGCCGTCCTTGATCGCATACTGCACGTTCATCAGGCCGCCGACATTGAGCGCGCGGGCAAGCGCCGCCGTCTGGCGCTCCAGCTCGTCGACCAGTTCGGAAGGCAGCGAGTGAACGGGGAGCGAGCAGGCGCTGTCGCCGGAGTGGATGCCGGCCTCTTCGATGTGTTCGAGAATGCCCGACACAAAGGTCGACGTGCCGTCGCAGAGGCAGTCGACATCGACCTCGATGGCGCCGGAGAGATAGGTGTCGAACAGAAGCGGGTTCTTGCCCAGCAGCGTGTTGATCTGGCCTGTCTTGTCGTTGGGGTATTTCTGCTTGATGTCCTCCGGCACCAGGCCGGGCACGGTGTCGAGCAGGTAGCTCTGCAGCATGCCTTCGTCATGGATGATCTGCATGGCGCGGCCGCCGAGCACATAGGACGGGCGCACCACCAGGGGGAAGCCGAGCTCGCCGGCGACTAGGCGCGCCTGCTCGACCGAATAGGCGATGCCGTTCTTCGGCTGGCTGAGGTTGAGCTTGTGAAGCAGCTTCTGGAAGCGGTCGCGGTCTTCGGCGAGATCGATCATGTCGGGTGACGTGCCGAGGATCGGAATGCCGGCCTTCTCCAGCGCATCGGCCAACTTCAGCGGCGTCTGGCCGCCGAACTGGACGATGACGCCGACCAGTTCGCCCGAGGCCTGTTCGGCGCGCAGGATCTCCAGCACGTCCTCCGCCGTCAGCGGTTCGAAGTACAGCCGGTCGGAGGTGTCGTAGTCGGTCGAGACCGTCTCGGGGTTGCAGTTGATCATGATCGCTTCATAGCCGGCGTCGCGCAGCGCGAAGGCGGCATGGCAGCAGCAATAGTCGAACTCGATGCCCTGGCCGATGCGGTTCGGACCGCCGCCAAGGATGACGACTTTTTTCCGCGCTGACACTTGCGCTTCATTGGCCAGCGCGCCGGCGAAGGGCACTTCGTAGGTCGAGTACATGTAGGCGGTGGGCGAGGCGAACTCGGCCGCGCAAGTGTCGATGCGCTTATAAACCGGATGAACGTCGAGCTTTTCACGAATCTTCGCAATCACTTCGGCGTCGGTCTTCGTCAGCGAGGCGAGGCGGGCATCGGAGAAGCCCATCGCCTTCAGCATGCGCAGATTGACGGCGTCTTGCGGAATGCCGTGCTCGCGGATGCGGGCTTCCATGGAAACGATGCCGGCGATCTGTTCGAGGAACCACGGGTCGATCTTGCACATGGCGTGCACGTCTTCCAGCGAGGTGCCCATGCGGATCGCCTGCGCCACCATGCGCAGCCGGTCGGGCGTCGGCGTGCCGAGCGCGGCGCGGATGGCGTTGCGGTCGTCGGCGTGGTTGGCAGCCACGGCACCGTGGCCGAGGCCGGGGATCTCGATCTCGTCTAGGCCGGTGAGGCCGGTTTCCAATCCACGCAAAGCCTTCTGCAGGGACTCCTGGAAGGTGCGGCCGATGGCCATGACTTCACCGACAGACTTCATGGCGGTGGTCAGCACCGGCTCGGCGCCGGGGAATTTCTCGAAGGCAAAGCGCGGGATTTTGGTGACGACGTAATCGATGCTCGGCTCGAAGGAGGCGGGCGTGGCGCCGCCGGTGATGTCGTTCTCCAGCTCGTCCAGCGTGTAGCCGACGGCGAGTTTTGCCGCGATCTTGGCGATGGGGAAGCCGGTCGCCTTCGAAGCCAAGGCGGAACTGCGCGAGACGCGCGGGTTCATCTCGATGACGACGAGGCGGCCATCGGCCGGGTTGACGGCGAACTGCACGTTGGAGCCGCCGGTCTCGACGCCGATCTCGCGCAGCACCGCGATCGAGGCGTTGCGCATCATCTGGTATTCCTTGTCGGTCAAGGTCAGCGCGGGCGCGACGGTGATCGAGTCACCGGTGTGTACGCCCATCGGGTCGATATTCTCGATCGAGCAGACGATGATGCAATTGTCCGCCTTGTCGCGGACGACCTCCATCTCATATTCCTTCCAGCCGAGCACGCTTTCCTCGATCAGCACTTCGGTGGTCGGCGAGGCGTCGAGGCCGGACTGGACAATGTCGTAGAATTCGGCGCGGTTGTAGGCGATGCCGCCGCCGGTGCCGCCCATGGTGAAAGACGGGCGGATGATGGCGGGCAGGCCGACATGGTCGAGCGCCTGGGCGGCAATCGCCATGCCATGGCTGATGTAGCGCTGCTTGCGGTCGCCTTCGCCGAGGTTCCAGCGGGTTTCCAGCGCGTCGAGCGCGGCATCGAGGTCGGCAGGCGCCTCGGCCTTTACGGCGGCGCGCTCGGCCTCGTGCGTCTTGCGGTCGGCGTTCTTGACATCGGTGGCATTGGCAAGCATCGACTTCGGCGTTTCCAGGCCGATCTTCTTCATCGCCTCGCGAAACAGCGCCCGGTCCTCGGCCTTGTCGATCGCCGTGGCGTCGGCGCCGATCATCTCGACATTGTAGCGTTCGAGCACGCCCATGCGGCGCAGCGACAGAGCAGTATTGAGCGCGGTCTGGCCGCCCATGGTCGGCAGCAGCGCGTCGGGCCGCTCCTTGGCGATGATCTTGGCGACGACTTCAGGCGTGATCGGCTCGATATAGGTGGCGTCGGCCAGTTCCGGGTCGGTCATTATGGTGGCCGGGTTGGAATTGACCAGGATGACGCGAAAGCCCTCTTCCTTCAGCGCCTTGCAGGCCTGTGTGCCGGAATAATCGAACTCACAGGCCTGGCCGATGACGATGGGGCCGGCCCCGATGATCAGGATCGACTTGATGTCGGTGCGTCTTGGCATCGTTGTGAGTTCCGTTCGGCGAGCGGCTTGCACGAAAAACCGGGACGGGAAGACCCGGCCGGTTGTGCTTGCGATTCTGGTATCAGGCTAGGAGGGCCTTATAGGGAAGAGTTTTGGGAGATGTAACCCCGAAAATGAGGCTAGGCAGTAGGGATTAGGCAGTAGGGATCAGGCAGTGGGGATTAGGCAGGAGCGAGGTTAAGGCGCCTATTGCCCATTCCCTACTGCCTGACACCTAATCCCCCAGCGCGAGCTGATCCGTAATCTCAAACCGCTCTGATACCCCGACGCGGATCATGTTGAGGCTGCCTTCCCTTGTGAAGCGGAAGTCCTTGCCCAAATCCGAGTTGGCCGGCATGCCGGCAGAGAAGGAGATGACGCGGGTGCCGCCGTCGGGCCAGGTCACGGTGATGTCTGCCTTGTCGGCGCCATTGTGGACGATGTTGACGGCGCAGCGGGTCATCGGTTGTCCGACATAGCGGGCGCAGGGGATCTCGGCGGTGGCGCCGAGGGCGGGCGGGGGTTCCAGCCGTGCAACGGTTTGCGTAGCGGTCGCAGCTTTGGCCTGGTCTGGCCGTGGCGTCGGGGATGGTACCCCCGGCGCGGACGCCGTATCCGGCGCTGCTCCCGCAGACGCGGCGGAATCCTGTACCGGCGTCCCCGTGGCCTCCGTCGCCGGAGCCTCCGTGGCGGGGATCTCGCCCGTCCTCGGGCTTTCATTGGCTGCGAAGGCGAGGCCGTAAGCATCCTGCATGGCGGTCCTGCCGATCTCGGCGGCGGACTTCGGCGCGCCCGGATCCGTGCTGCCAAGGCGCTCCGTCAGGTCGAGTGGAGCCGGCGCGGGTGCAGCCGGGGTGGGTGGAGCCTGAGTGGGTGCAGCCGGAGCGGCAGAGGCGGCGGGTGCAGTCGTCCGGGGCGCTGCGGCCACGTCGGCCGGCTGCGTCGGCATGTCGGGCGCGAGCGTCGGGCCGCCGGCTTCAGCGCTGGCGGTCGCCTGGAGCGGCGCGGCGTCAACTTCGACCACGGTCGGATTGTCGGGGATAAGATAGCGCGCGGGCGCCCAGCCTTTGACCAGTGGATTGTCGATCTCCTCGACCTTGCACCAGCGGTGGCCGTCCACTTCGCTGCAGCCGAAATTCCTGACGCTCGAGCCGATCGGCAGGCGCGCCTGGGTTCTGCCGACCGGCGACGGCGTGGCGCGGATGTTGAGGAGATCGCCTGGGCCGAGCTCGGTCACTATGGAAACGATGTCGGCAGGCGCGTCCTCGGCATTGGCCGGCAAGCTCACCAACAACGGGCCCACCACCAACGGACCCGCCAACAACCGGGCTGCCCGCAGGAGCGGAGCGCCAGTCAGTCGATGCAAAATGGTTCGGATTGTGCGCCTCATCATTTGGCCGTGCGCCGATTACCCTTGCGGCAGCAGTCCTGCCGTATGCCAAGGCGGGTTTATAAGGGACGATACGCGGCCATGTAAGTCTGAAAATGCGTCCGATGTTTGGTGCCGCGAGGCGGAAGCAGGGCGCAGCCGTGCGGTCAAGCGGAGCCTTGCCAAGAGGGTTTGGGCATGAAGCCGGTCCTCAGCGCATGCGCCCATTCCGGTCGGCCCGCCTGTGCGGCCTGTCTCGCCGCCGCTTCGTGGTCGTAGTCGACGGCGATGGTCTCGAAACGGTCTGGACCATCGCCATCCAAGGTGAGGATGCCGTAGCGCGCATGCGGGCTGCCTTGCTCCGAAACATGCGCCGGGGGCGTGTCATCTTCATAGGCGGGGGCGCCGACGCTGCCGGGATTGAAGAGCAAGGGGCCGCCGGGGATACGGACCAGTTCCGCGCGGTGGCTGTGGCCGCACAGCACGATGCGGCAGGCCGGGTCCAGCGCCTGCAACCGCCGCTGAATAGCGGCAAGCGGCGCGCGCACCAGTTGGCCATCGACGATCGCGTCGAGCAGGTATTTCTCGTCATGGTCGGGCCGCGCATGGAAAGCGACCACGCCGGGAACAATCTCCAGCGTGAAGGGCAGGGCGAGCAGGGCTTCGCGCTGCGCTGATGTCAGCCGTTCCTGCGCATAGCGGTCTGAAGCCCACATCATATCGTCGGCCGGATCGACCGCGACCCGGCGGTCATGGTTGCCGCGCACCGTCGGCAGGTCGAGCGCTTCGAGCCGCTCGAACGTCTCGCGCGGCCAGAGCGGGCCGGAGACACAGTCGCCAAGGTTGACGGTGAGATCGGCGCCGCCGCGCCGCGCTAGATCGGCGAGCACGGCATCCAGCGCCAGCACATTGCCATGGATGTCGGCGAGAACGGCAATGCGCATGCGGCGGGCTCCTTGGTGCAGCCCGTTGAGGCTTGCGGCCCGTCTTCGTTATCAAGCCCCTGCCTTCATTATCAAGCCCTTGAGATCGTTCGAGACAGCCGGGAGCTGGCTATCGCGGAAGCACTCCATCTGCTAGCGTCCATGCCGTTCCGAAGTTCATCCGGGGGAAGACAGGCGATGACCCGCGACCAGATGGTTGCCCACCTTCGCGCCGCCAATGATGTCGCGCGCGAGACTGCCGCGCACGGGCACCATCCTTTCGGCTGCGTGCTCGTCGGCCCCGACGATCGCATCCTGATGCGGCAAGGCAACATCAACACCGTGCGCCACGCCGAAACCGAGCTCTCCCGGCGTGCCGCGGACGCCTATCCGCAGGAATTCCTCTGGTCCTGCACGCTGGTCACAACCGGCGAGCCCTGTGCGATGTGCACGGGAACGCTCTACTGGGCCAATATCGGCCGGCTGGTCTACGGCTTCGAGGAGACCAAGCTTCTCGCGCTGACCGGCAATCACGCAGAGAACCCGACGATGAACCTCTCGTCGCGCACAGTCCTCGGCTCCGGGCAGAAGCCGGTCGAGGTCCACGGCCCTTTCCCCGAGATGGACGAGGAACTCCTCGCCCCGCATATCGGTTTTTGGCAGCGCTAGGAGCAGCCTGACTTCGGCACCAGCTACGCCGGCATTTCGATGTCGTGGCCGCCGACGATGGGCAGAGCCGGGTCATCTCCGGCCGCCGCAATCACGCTGTCGAGCAGGCCGGGGAAGCGGGCGTCGAGGTCGGCGCGGCGCAGCGTGATCATCCGGTTGGTGCCGGCCACTTCGGCGCGGGTGACGCCGGCCTCGCGCAGTTTGGCCAGGTGATAGCTGAGATTGGTCTTGGAGCCGAGGTCGAGGAACCGGCTGCAGTTCAGCGGCACGCCTTCCTTGCTGGCGAGATAGCGCACGATGGCGAGCCGGGTCGGGTCGCCAAGCACGCCGAGCACGACCGGCAGGCTGATCTGGTCTGTATTGGGGTGCGGCAAAGTCATGGCCCGAAACTAAGCACAGTCGGTGGCGATTTCAACGCGTCCATGTTTCGCGGGCATGCACAGTCCGCTTCGCGATTGGCCCAATGGCTGTCCTGACACAGGGCTGTCAGCAGGCTTCAGCTATTTTCGTCTGGCTTCATTGACATCACGCCCTGTTATGTCCAATTGTTCAATAAGTTTTGAACTAAGGACACGCCCTATGGACAAGCGCCTCTTCTGGCTTGCGCTCGGATCGTTCACGATCTCGACCGAAGGCTTCGTCATCTCCAGCCTGCTGCCTGACATCGCCACCGACGCCCGCATTTCCATTCCGCTCGCCGGCACGCTGATCACCGCCTTCGCGCTGGCTTACGCCATCGGCACGCCGATCCTGGCAACGCTGACCGGCGAATGGGACCGGCGCCGCGTCATCTTGTGGACGCTGGCGTTCTTCGTCATCGGCAATGTGGTGGCGGCGCTGAGCTCGTCCTTCGAGCTGCTGCTCATTGCCCGCATCATCATGGCGCTGTCGTCAGGCCTGTTTGCCGCTACCGCTCAAGGCACGGCGGTGGCGCTGGTCGATGACCACCACCGGGCGCGGGCCATTGCCGTCGTCGTCGGCGGAACCACGGTGGCGGTTGCGCTGGGTGCACCGCTCGGCGCGCTGGTTGCCACGATAGCCGGCTGGCGCGGGACCTTCTTTGCCATTGCCGGGCTCGGCGCGCTGGTCGGCGCCATCCTGTGGTACCGGCTGCCGCGCGGAATTGTCGGCACCAAGCTGCCGCTCAGGCGGCGGCTGGCTGCGGCGCTGCGCCCCGGCGTCATGCCGATCCTGCTGACCACCGCTCTTGCCCTGATCGGCGCCTTCTCGGTGTTTTCCTATATCGCGCCGCTGGCCATCCAGAGCGGCGGCCTCAGCCCGATTGCGCTGCCCGGCATGCTGCTCGCCTTCGGTGTCGGCGCCGTCATCGGCAACATAGCCGGAGGCCAGGCGGCCGACCGTTTTGGTGCGACGCGCACCGTCGGCTGGTCGCTGGCGCTGAGCGCCGTCATGCTGGTGATGCTCTCGGTGATCCCGACCTTCCTGCCGCAGCATCTCGCCGGGCCGGCATTGATGGCCATGATGGTGCCGTGGGGCATGGTCGGCTGGGCATTTCCGCCGGCGCAGGCCAGCCGCATCATCAAGCTGGCGCCCGACGCCGCCCCGATCGTGCTGTCGCTCAACGCTTCGGCGCTCTATCTCGGCGTGGCGCTGGGTGCTGTGGTCGGCGGCGCCGTGCTGCGCGACGGCGTGCCGGCCGATCTCGGCTTGGGCGCCGCCATCTTCCCGCTGATCGGGCTTGGCGCGGTGCTGGCCGGCCGCTGGGCGGCCCGGCCGGTCGCCATGCCGGCCGAATAGATCTTTGCAAAGGACCGGCGGCCGCTCTTTCAGCTTGAAGGGGCGGCCGCGGGCACGTCGTAGTCCAGCGCCGCGACTTCATCCAGCATAGCGCGCAGATCTGCCGCTCGTTGCGGGCCGACCAGGGCCTCGAAGCGCTGCTGGGCAATGGTCCACAATTTCGTCGTCTCCTCGAGCTTGGCCAGGCCTTGGTCGGTCAGCCGCACCCGCTTGACGCGGCGATCGTCCTTGTCAGCGAAGGTGTCGACATAGCCGTCGCGGATCAGCGGCTTCAGCGTGTGGCCGAGCGCCGAGAGATCCATGACCATCGCTTCGGCTATCGTGCCCATCGCCGGCTCATTGCTGACATGGATCTGGTAGAGCAGGCCGTACTGCGTGCCCTTCAGACCCGAAGGCGAGATTACATCGTCATAGAAGCGGCCGAGCTTGCGCGCGGCGCGCCGCAGCGTGGCGTTGTTGCAAAGGCTGAATCCCGGCAGCACGGTCTTGCTCATCACGACTCCTTGCCGGCAAAACCGCTGCCGGCCTGTCGCAGAAATAGTTTCTGCCGCCTCCGTTGACAAGATAGTGGCATATACCTACTTCCAGGATGGTGGCATATACCACTAATTGGAAGTCAGGGCGGGACGAGGGTCATCGACCTGTCTCGCCGGGCAGAAAAAGGAACAGGACAATGAGTGGACAGGACAACAAGGGTACCGCAGTCGTCACTGGTGCATCGGCCGGCATAGGTGCTGTCTATGCCGACCGGCTGGCCGGGCAAGGCTACGATCTGGTGCTGGTGGCGCGGCGCGCCGACCGGCTGCAGGAACTGGCTGAAAAGCTGCGTTATGCCTACAAGCGCAAGGTCAGCGTGATATCAGCCGACCTCGCCGACGACAATGATGTGCGCCGCGTCGAGCAGGCGATCGCAGCCGACGATAGCGTCACGCTGCTGGTCAACAATGCCGGCATTGGCGGCCAGGCCGTGGTGGCAACGGCCGACGCCGACGAGGCCGAGCGCATGATCAAGGTCAACGTCATCGCCTTGACCCGCCTGACCCGCGCCGTTCTGCCGGGGCTTCTTGCGCGCAACCGCGGCGCCATCGTCAACATCGCCTCTGTGCTCGCCTATGATACCTCGTTCGGCGGCATCTACAGCGGTACCAAGGCCTATGTCGTCAACTTCACCGAGGCCCTGCACCGCGAAGTCGCCGGCACCAATGTGAAGGTGCAGGCGGTGCTGCCGGGCGCGACCCGCACCGATTTCTGGGAGCTCGCCGGTGGCGATATCCACAATCTGCCGAAGGAGATCATCATGTCCGCCGACGATATGGTCGATGCCGCGCTTGTGGGCCTATCCAGGGGCGAAGCCGTCACCGTGCCGGCACTTGCCGACACAGCCAAGCTCGACACCTTCCTCGGCGCAAGGCAAGTCTTCTACGGCAGCCTGCACGCCGACAAGCCGGCGGCGCGTTACGCGGCTTGAGAGTAACTGGTTCGCTTCGCGAACCAGGACCCCCACCCCGGGGCGCCGGGGGGGGGGCCCCCCCCCCCCGGGGGGGGGGGGGGGGGGG